>NZ_AODH01000006.1 GCF_000525915.1 Brochothrix campestris FSL F6-1037
AACATTCAAAGTGTTTAAAACAGAATTCGCAAACCAAGCTCACTTTTCCAATCTTAATCAGCTGGAACTTGAATTAAATGATTACGTTCATTGGTTTAATAACATCCGTATTCATGGAACATTGGGTTATTTAACGCCTACCGAATTTAAATTACAGCCCTTATAATTTTTGTTCAATTTACTGTTGCCATTCCACCTCTTTCTCGTGTCTATAAAGCATACACAAATATCCTTGACTCAAAGCATTTTTTAGTGAGCTACTACTGTCCACAAGTTGACTAATCAATAAATTAAGTGAATTTAACAAGGTAGTTTTTCCTGAACCTCTACCTCCTATAATACAATTCATACTCTCAGAAAAAACTAACACATCACCTTCACCAGTATTATTTTTTGAACTTATAAATCCTGTACCGTCAAAATATAAAGCCTTTACATAACTATCTGGAAAAGTGGGCTTAGAATAAGATATAGAACAATCAAAATCATTTAATGAGCTCTTAATACCTTCAAAATTCAATGTCTGGGTTTTCAGCCAAAAAGTCTTTGTTCCCAACTCATATAAAGAGTGAGAATCTTCATCCAAGATAAAATTAAATTTTTTATCAGAATAATTTTTTATACTGTTTTCTACAGAAATTTTTTTATCCATATTTTGAAAGACCTAAAATTTTCAAGCTGTATGTATTAAACAATCTCTCTTTATATACTCTACTTAAATATTTTTTTTCTAAATATATCTGAACTATTAATATGCGCTATATAACCTATTCCTTTTTTACTATTAATCATTTCTAAAACTTCTAAACTGGATAGATATGTACCATCCTTTGGAGAAATAATATAATCGTTTATCCAATCCTGTAGTTCTTTTTTAGAATTTAAATGATTGAATATACCAACAACATGATTTTTATCGGAACATGAAATTTCAATACCCAAAATTATTTGTGGAAAAACCTTTAATGTCTTTCCTCCTTTTTCTTTTAAAATTTTTTATTGCATCGGCTAATTTACAGAAACCATCAATACAATTATGATCTGTAACTACTGCTATTTCAATTTCCTCGTCAACAAGTTTATTTGCAAGTAACAAGTAGCTCAAGCATTCATGTTGATTTTTAAATCCTTTATACGTAAAATCCTCTATTTCATTGAAATTCTCCCTTAAAAATCCAATTTTCATTGCGTAATCAATTAACGTTTTCGAACAAGTCCCTCCAGGTATAAGAGTGTAATCATGTGAAGCTGGAGTGTGAATATGAAAAACACATTTATGATACTGACCATACTTTTTTAGCGTTGATTTTTTCATTAATCTTACTAATCATATCATGATGAACATTTTTACTATCTTCCACTTTTTATCACCTTCTTATCAGAATTAATTATTATAAAAATCAAACGAAACTTACAATGACTCTCTATACTCTTCCGCGTCAGGGTCTGAATTAAAATCAATAGTCAGTTCACCATATTCTTCAAGCTTTTCTTCAATTTTCTTAATTGGTACTTTGAAGAATTCTTTTCTGTTATTTACTCTGTTTATTCTATACTTGTCAAAATATTTATGTAATTCGTTCTCCAATGTATAAGCGTCATAACTAAATATTAAAGCATGGACATCAAATTTAAACGGAACTGATGCACTACTAAGCTCATTAATACGTTCTAAAGGATCAATACGTCGAGTTACGCCGATTTTTACTACGTCTTCTCCAAATGAGCCAATATTGCTTATAATATAGACAAATCCTGCTGAAGCATGGGCTGTTCGATAATCTAATTCTGCCTTTTCTTCCTCACGTTCATTGATGTTTAAACGTAATTCTTCAATTTGAAGTTGAATGGATTCTTTGTCTTCATCATTGTTTGCTTGTTTTAATCTATTTTCTAAATCGGAAATCATATTTTGATAATGGGTAATATCTTTATCAATAATCTTCTTCTTATTTTGAATCTCTCTTTGTAATGCTTTTTCTTCTCGTTCACGCTCACGTTGTTCTCGTAATTCTTCTTTTTCATCTTGTTTTTTTCGCTCGTACTCATAAGCTAAAGTCATTTCAGCCAGCTTTAAATCTAAAAATTTAGCCGTCAGAGATACTTTATTGGTTGCGTTCAATTTATTTAATTGTTCAAATGACTTCATAATTCGATTTTCTATTGAGTGCAAATTATTGTATTTCACTTTATTGATAGCGGCCTCACATTCATTGTTAAATGAACGAAGAATTTGTCTAATATTATCATTTGTCATCTTCTTACCTTTAGCTCGACTACCCTCTACAGTCCAGTTATCAAAATAATTGACAGCGCTTTTATTTCTGATCATCTCTTTTTGTTCTTGTCTTACTTTATCTAATTGCACTTTGTAGCCTAATGATGTAGCAAAATCATATTTTGGAATATATAGTCCATATCCTTCCATCTCAATCGCCTCTTTAGTCACGATTAAGTCTTTTTCTAACTCTTTAATTTTTGATTCTCTTTTTTCTACTTCCTGTTCCATCTGTTCGACTTTATTTTCGTAATCAAGTGTAGTCGCTTTAAGCTCTTCCAATGTCTTTTTCTGCTGATCTATTTGTTCATGGATTTCAACTAAACTCATGGCTTCTATCGAACGATCTCGATTCTTTAATACGTCAATTTCTTTCGTTAATTGTTCTATTTCTTTTTTAAATTGCATACTTTTAAATATATCAGTAATTGCCATAACTAACTCCTTTACTATTAAATTATAGGGAGACAGTCTATTTCCTAACTCTCTCCCTAATTATAATTTCACTACTTCTCTCTAAGCGGTAAAATATTTTCTTCAATCTTCTCATTAATTTGTTTAAACAATTCACTTCGATATCTCAATTTAATCACTGGATTTTCAGCGGTTGTTTTGTATTGATTGTAATCAGCACTCTTATATAAATCACTTGCGCCTAATTGATGTTCTTTGCCGTGTTTGTAATTATCTACATAATAGGCCAATTTATCTTCTTCGACATACCATTCCTTTGAAACTTCCTCGACAAATTGTTGTTCTGTTTGCTCAATGACAGCTTCTACTTCCATCGAAATCAATTTATCGCGGTAGTTTTCAGGGTTGTCTTGTAAATCTTGCCATATTCCTTTGACAATATTAGCCATGGTTTGATTGGTGCGTGCAAGGTCTTCTAAATACTTCTCAACTTCTTGCATCGTTTTATCATTCATCGTATGTACCAATTGAATGTCATCATCACCACTTGGGACAAACGATTGGATTAACATTAAAATATACTCGTAGTTTATCTTGTCTGTTTTAATAGATGATAACTCATATTCTACATCCAACTCAATTTCATCCCGTTCTGGACCGTCCTCTATAATTTTCTCCAACGCATTTTGATATTTCCCATGATAATTTTCTAATTCAGGCATCGTGATTGAGAAAAGGGTGCCCAACATCTCATCTTCATATTCTGTATAAACTTGAACCGCACTAAACGTCTTATCCACGCGCTGATAAGCTTTTGCAAACTTCTTCAACCATTCAATTGGAGAGGCATCAATATCAATGTTTTCAGGTTCTTCCGCTATTTGTCTTAGATTATGAATTGCTTCAATAAAAGCCGTTTTCGATTCTTCCCATTCAGGCGCTAATACTTCATTCTCTCCACCGTTTGAATATAGGCGTAGGGCATCTTTAACACTTTCTTCAAACAATGCAGGCAACTGGAACGTTACTACTTGGCCATATTCTTTCTTAGAGTCAAAGATACGATTAGTCCGTGAAAACGCCTGTATCAAGTTGTGAGGTGGCATAGGCGGACGATCAATAAAGATAGTCGATAAACATGGCGCATCAAATCCTGTAAGCAAACGGTCGACTACAATGACTAAGTCTAACTGCTCACTTCTGGCTTGATACTTTTCTTTCTTACGAGCCAGACGATCATTCACATTACTGTTATAACCTCTCATCGTATCAATGCTAAAATTAGTGCCAAATTCAGCATTGTAATCCAACAACGCTTCCTTCATCTTCGTCTGATTCACCTCAGAAGATTCTTCATTCTCACTAATTGAATAAGTAATCGCGACTTTAGGAAAATCAGGCAAGACACGTTTAATTTTTTCTGATATTTTCACTGATGAATGGCCTGCTTTGACTTCTTTAATCAAGTCATAATACTTTTGCGCTTGGGCAATTGACGTCGTAGTCAAAATCGCATTATAGGTGTACCCTACACCGTTATTGAATCCCAGTTTTTTGGAAGACTTATTGATGATAGAATTAATTACCGCCAGCATATGTTCCTCTTCTTCATAAACCTTCTTAGGTACTTTGGCTTCACGGACTAACATGTCCATTGTTTCCACTTCGGATAACTCTTTACCGGTCACAGTTGCAACAATCTCATCCAATTGTTCTTCCTCAAAGGTGGCCTTATATTCTACTTGAAAACCTAATACTGCTTTATCATGAATAGCTTCTTTCACTGTATAGTTATGTAAACATTCACCATATTGCTCATAAGTAGTTCGGGCCATATTCCCTTTTTCATCTTTAGCGTTTTCTTTAAAAATAGGGGTTCCAGTAAAACCATACCATAATGAATTAATGAAAAATTCCGAGATCTCGTTTTTCTTCTCTGCACTCACGGCACGATGACATTCATCCACGACAAAAGCGACGCGTAATTGCGATAGTTTTTTGTAATCTCGTCCGTCTGGCTTATTATTTAAGCGTCTGATTAAATGGTTTAACTTCTGAATAGTCGTCACAACGATGCCTGAACGGTCACCATTTCCTAATTTTTTGATTAAGTCGGAGACATTCTCTGTTTCATTTATCTCAATCGCGTCATTTTGTGCATAAGAGTTAAATGAAGCTGACGTTTGTTGGTCCAAGTCAATTCGATCGACAATAAAAATCGTCTTATCAATTGATGGAATTTGTAATAAGTTACGAGCACACTTATAACTGGTCAGAGTTTTTCCTGAACCCGTCGTATGCCAAACAAAACCACCTTGACGATGCTTAGAAGCTTCTTTGACCGCTTCAATCGCGTGAATTTGATACGGACGTAGAAGAATCAAGGATTTACGTTCATTATCGAGAACAGAATAGTGCGCGACCATTCTGTGTGCCATCGGAATAGATAAGACCTCTCGAGCAAAATCTAAATAATCCGTCACAGGTTGGTTCTCTTTATCAACCCATTTTGTTAAGAAAGCCGGTTTTAGTTTACTACTAATTGAAGCCGCAATGTAGCGAGTATCAACGCCGTTTGTCACGACAAACATCTGTAGGCTTGAGAAAATACCGGTAAACTTACCTTCTTTTAAGTATTTATCAATCTGACGAAACGCATCCATATAAGGTTCTCGTTTATTTTTTAATTCAATATGAATCATCGGCAACCCATTGATTAATAATGTCACATCAAAACGACGATTGCGGTCTTGTACACTATCTTTACTTGAACGATATTGATTAATGACTTCATAAGAAGAAATACCCGCTGCAATATCACGGTTCTTCATGACAGTTAGACGAATAGTACCAAGCGAGGCATCTTCGCGTTGCACTTCGACTTTCGCAATACCATTCTCACCACTTAACCATTCAGCCGCTCGATAAAAATTCGCAAAAGTTAATTGATTTTTGATTTGTTGAAATTCTTGGTTCGTTAACATGACATCATTCAAAACTTGTTTATTATTCGCTTCCAATTTTTGTTTGAAATTAGCCCATAAATCATCTTCTGTACGTAGGTCTTCACGATACGTCCACTGCGATTCTCCTGTAATTAATTGTTGAATTAAGTTATTTTCCATAATTTCTTCTGAAGTAAATGAGTACATAGCTACCCTACTTTCCGCTTATTTCCTTATACTAAAAATTATATCATAGCAGACGTACAAAATTGTTGGGATATTAGTAAGTTATTAAAAATATTATGTATGGTGAATATCTCTAAAATATAACAAACTATCACATTTTTTCACCTAACGATTGGGAACAGCGTAAGGTTGGAGAATTTTTAGAGGAAAGTAAGATTCCAGGTTCTGATGGAAGTATTGCAAAAAAATTAACTGTTAAATTATGGGGAAAGGGTGTTATTCCAAAAGAAGAAATATATAAAGGAAGTACTTCAACTAATTACTATATTAGAAAACAAGGTCAGTTTATTTATGGTAAATTGGACTTTTTAAATCAAGCATTTGGTATTATACCTAAAGAGTTAGATGGTTATGAATCAACATTGGACTCACCTGCATTTGATATATTACAAGGTTTAAATGCAAAATATTTTTTAGAGTATGTTTCAAGAAAAGAATTTTACCTTTTTCAAGGTACAATAGCTAATGGTTCAAGAAGGGCTAAAAGAATTCATTCAGATACGTTTTTTAATATGCCAATAGTGCTTCCATCAATTGCAGAACAAGAGAAGATTGGAAAGTTTTTTGATACTCTCGACCATACTATCGCTCTTCAGAAATTAGAGTCAATTATAAAAAATAGGATAACACTTTTCAGCATTATCCTGTCTTTTGGCTATATACTTGATAAATATCTCATCACTTTATCGTTATCTTGATTCTCTAATTCTTGAATGATATGCAAATAAACTTGTTGTGTAGTAGTCATATTAGCATGACCTAACCTTCTCGCTACTGTCGCAATTGAAACACCCGCAAACAATAATAACGAGGCATGAGTGTGTCTTAATCCATGCGCTGATATCACAGGAATATTAGCCTTTTGGCAATATTTTTTCAAACGATGATTCACAGTTGAATTATAAATTCTACCTGCAACAAAAATTGGCTGATTTTCTTGTTTTTCTTGAATCAAATGAGAAAATTGCATACAAGTTTTCCAATCAATTGGTACCTTTCTAATAGATGACTTATTTTTTGTTCCTTGAAAACCACCATGTTCACTTCGATAATCCCAAGACTTATTAATCGTAATAGAGTGATTATGAAAATCAAAGTCCTCTGGTGTTAACCCCAGAGCCTCAGAAAATCTAATCCCTGTCTTTGCCATCAACAAAATCATCCAATCAAGATTAATTTCATTACCTAAATCTAAAATATCTAACAATTTTTGCAATTCGAACTGACTTAGATATTTTTGCTTTTTATCCCTGGGTTTCTTGCCTTTTATCACAACTTTTCTTGTCGGATCATGAGCGATGATTTTCTCATCAACCGCATCTCTTATAGAACTCTTTAACTGATGATGAAAGTCCTTTGTTGTTTGTTTTTCATGTGTTGAAGCATATTCATTTAATATTGCTTGATAAGATTGACGACTCAATTCGGATAGCAATAAATTGGGGGCAATTTGAGTAATAAACAAATGTGAAGTGTAATATTTTTTTAGCGTAATCTCTCTGACTGCCCCTTCTTTGTATAGTTTAATCCATTCTAAAAAATACTCATGAAATTTTGTGCTTTCTGATATCATAAAAAATCCTCCTTCAAAATGATGATTAAACATTCATTATGAAAGAGGATTTAGCACAAATTACTATAAATTATAAAATATTAATAAAGCTGTAAAAAATGGCCACTAATTATCACACAAACATCTTTTGAAGCAATGCTTTTTTCATCTCTTTTAACTTATTTAGCTTATTATTCTGAAGAGCGATAGCATCATCGAGAGATTTGAAAAAGGCACCAATCTTTTGTTGTTCGTTATTATTTGTGGGAATAGTTAAATCAGTATCAAAAAAATCATTTGCTGTAATATTTAGTAGTCCATGATTTCTTGCACCCTCAGCTGCTCGCATAGAAACCTCTCTATGCCAGTTATCTGTATCGTAATAGGATACTAAAAAATTCGAGTCAACATCAGTTGGCTTAAAAACTATGTATAATGTTGATAATACGCCTTTATCATAATTATCCAATCGTTTAACTGCTCCCCAAGGATAGTCTTTCGAATAACTTTTATTATAGGCGAACTCACCCTTTTCCAATAAATAATAATTGCTTACGTCTTTACTTGCTATTTGCTTATTAAAATATGTAATTTGGTCAACTAAGCCATATTGAGCAGAAATAGTTAGAGGTAATGTAGATTCTAAATCTTTGTTTTTTCTTGTTACCCTTTCTGATATCGCTCCTAACTTACGCTGTTCCCAATCGTCAGTAAATCCGTCAAATCGTATTTCAGGAACTTTTTCACCATTTTTTGGAAACATTTTTTGAAGCATGGCTTTTTTATATAATTGCATTTCTTCTAACTTACAATTCTGAAGAGCGATAGTATCATCTAAGGATTTAAAAAATCCTGATATTTTCCTTTGTTCTAAAACATTAGGAAAAAATATTTTCCCTTCTAAAGCACCTTCATCGGTAACATTAATAGTATTTTTAGCTCCTTTTGAGACTAATGGGCTTAAATAATGTGTTGCTATATTATCATTTTTTAAATAAATAGATACATATGGAGCATATGCTATTTCAGTTGAATGATAAACAGCATATAAAGGAGAAATAATTCCGTTTATTGTGGCATTCTGAAAAATACCATATGGTGCACCTTTTAAAGGGCTCTTAGTATATATTAAATCATTTTCCTTTACTACTTTGTAATTTGAAACATCAGCACCTGCAAATGATCTTCCTTGGTATTCAATTTGGTTAACTGTGCCATATTCTCTTGAAACAGACAGAACATCATTTTTATCAAAACCATTATCTTTATTTTTTTCTTTAGAAACTTTTAGGACCTCACTCAACTTACGCTGTTCCCAATCGTTATTAAATCCTTTAAATCTAATCTCCGGTTGCTTGGTTATTTTATTCGCCATCTTACTCACCTACCTGTAGCAAACTCATCAAATCAGCTAATTGTTGAGCTGTATCATCGTTATTAGCTGTTAATTCTTTCATCAAGCCGTATAATTCAGTTTCAGCTTGTTCAATAGCTTTATTTGTAGCTCTCATGCTATTAGATAGCTCCGTTAGATTAATTGGTTCTTCTTCCTCAAAAGTATCGACATAACGCGGAATATTTAAGTTAAAGTCATTCTCAACGATTTCTTCAAATGAAGCCAAATGGGCATATTTCTCAATATTTTCACGCTTGATATAAGTATCTAATATTTTCTCAATATGCTCTGGTGTTAAATTATTTTGCGTTTTCGCTTTTTCAAAGTCATTTGATGCATCAATAAAGAAAACATCACGAGATGAACGATTTTTTTTTCAAAATAATAATCGTCGTTGGAATACTTGTATTGAAGAAGATATTAGCAGGTAAACCAATCACGGTATCAATCGCACCTTGCTCTAATAGCGCTTGACGAATTTTCCCTTCTGCTGCACCACGGAATAGCACACCATGAGGCAAGACAATCGCCATTGTTCCTGTATCTTTTAAATGATAGAAGCCATGCAACAGGAATGCAAAATCAGCTTTGGATTTCGGCGCTAATACCCCATAAGATGAAAAACGTGGATCATCTAAGAACCCTTTTTCGGCAGACCACTTAGCAGAATAAGGTGGGTTCATTAGAACTGCTTCGAAGTTGGTTGGCTCATCTGTTGGCCAATCTCCATCCAAGGTATCCGCATTATTCAAATGTTGGTTCTCGATATCCACTCCATGTAGAATCATGTTCATACGCGCTAAGTTGAACGTAGACGTGTTTAATTCTTGTCCGAAATAACCAATCGTACCAGGTTCATTCGAATACTTCTTGGCATTCAACATTAGGGAACCTGAACCCATCGTCGGGTCATAGACAGAAAAGCCTTTTTGATTTTCTTTGCCTTGCATCACAATTTTCGTCATTAATTGAGACACAGGCTGTGGCGTATAGAATTCACCGGCTTTTTTACCAGAATCGGCCGCAAACTCTCCGATTAAATACTCGTAAGCATCGCCTAACATATCGCCATTATGTGCGATATCTAATGTCGCTAATTCCTTCATTAAGGCTGAAATCGTTTGGTTTTGTTTACTGCTGTTTGGCCCTAATTTTTTTGAATATAAGTCCACATCTTCAAATAAATTCTCAAATATCTCGCTTGACTGCTCTATCTCTCTAAAGCCTTGCGCTAAATCTTCTAATTGGAATTTTCCTTTATTTACCATATCCACTAAATGAGTAAACGTTAGCTTAGGTTCAATCACATACGAGACATCTTCTTTTACCGCATTAATTAGCTCATCACGCAACCTCTCATCTGCAAAGGCTTCCTCAAAATTACGTTGTGCTTGTGCTAAATCATCTGTATCGGCTTCTAATAACTCAGAAGCTTTTAACAGCATTTTATCTGATAAGTACTTATAAAATACCAAACTTAATAAATAGGTTTTATACTCATTAGCATCCATTTTAGAACGCAAAATATCCGCTGAATTCCATAGTGCTTGTGATAATGTTTTTGATGTTGTAGTTGCCACTTGCGATACACTCCTTATTTTGTCAATTAAATGCTTATCTACTTATATTTTAACTGTTTATGGTATATTTTGATAGCAAAGAATGACGTACTGTTTAGTTGATCAATAGATTCTTTCCTCTAAACACAAGTAAGGGTCAGACAGTGGTTCTCCACTTACTCCTTACTTTTTAATGTTACTATCCATGCATCTAACTCTTCTTTCAAGAAATATACTTTTCCTCCATCTTCATATCTTTTTGGAAACCCTTCCGTACCAATTCTGCTACTTAACGTATTATATGATTTATAGCCTAAATAAGCAGTCGATTCCTTCATATTTAATTTCTCCTTATCTACTTTTTTATTTGTATTACTTAAATTATCTATCAGCACTTTTAAATATTTTATTTCTTTCTCAAGTTCTTCTATCCTAAGATCACGAGCAGATACTTCCTCTTTAATTCTATTATCACAAATTTTTTCGATTGCTTGTTGTAAATCATTCATGTTAAATCCCTCCATATTTGTTTTTAGAATTATAAGCAACTACATAAGAGAAAATAACCTAATAATCAAATAAAGTTCCACGTAAACTAACAGTAAAATAATACATATTTAAGTAACAATCGTAAATTTTTATTAATGTTCACGCGTTGTAAAAAATTTGTTTTTGCATAAACTAAGCTACCAATAAAAAAAAGGAGCTTACCTTCGATGCCAAAAATTAAAACAAATGCAGAACGAATGAAAGAAAAAATTGAGAAAGAAAATCTAAAATTAATGCAAGAGTATTCTGAAGAATTAAAATCCGTAACAGAATACACCTTTTGGGGAAAGACACACTACAAATATAGTATATACGCTTACTATAATTCATTTACTAAAAAAAGAGTTTACTTGAAAAAAGCTAAGTTTAAAACATCACTCGAAGCTGCTATGCATTTGAGAAATGAGCTAAAAAAAAGCCAATAAAGAGAAGGAGAAAATTGAAAAATCTTTGTTAAAAAAGAGCGGTAAATACTCTTATTCATATGAATTTAATCGTATATTCAATGAAGTAATCGAAGAGAAAAAAGAAAAAGGATTAAAGATTTCTACTATCCAAAAATATAAGGCGCTTGTTAAGAATCATTTATCTGATGATTTCAAAAATAAATACATTAATTTAATAGAACCTTCAGAATTAGATGATATTTTAGTATCTTATGAAATTCACAAAAATGGAATTGCAAAACAGCTTTTCTCTTTTTTAAGTGAAACTTATAAATTTGCTTTTAGAAAAGGATTAATTGAAAATAATCATTTATTAAATTATAGAGGTCCTAAACGTGATCAAAAAAGAGCACCCGTCATCTTAAGTGACAAAGAGTTGAGAGCTATCGAAACTATTATTAACAACCATCAAGATATATTTAAGAAAGTTTACTTCAACATTCTACTTAATACAGGAATGAGAAAATCTGAAGCATTAGCTCTATCAAGAAAAAGTATTGATTTAGATAATAAGATAATTCATATCACAAATAGCGTAACCTATGATGAAGAAACAAATAAAGCTATTCTATCATCATGTAAAACAAAAGCTTCAGAGCGACAAATCCCTATTTCTACAACGCTTACCGATTTAATTCGAGAATATATTGAGGAATTGCCTGCTGAGCAGGACATGCTTTTTAAAAAATAAAAATAACGAGTTATATAGACCGACGTATGTAAATGGATGGTTCAAAACTATTTTAAAACAAGCAAATTGTCAAAAGGCTACAGTTCATGATATTAGACACACTTTTATTACAAGACTTCATCAATCAAAACAATTCGATATCAAACAAATTCAAAGATACGTTGGCCATTCAAATACTGCAGTAACATTGAATACATATATACATCTTAATGCTACTTCACTTGTTGAAGTCAGTGACTTTATGAATGAGCTCACAGCATAAACAAATAGAAAGGGGGGCAATAGCCTACCCTTTCTTTGTTGATTTTTACACGAACCTTATTATAATTGGGTTATAGACGTTAGTCATGAAAAGAGAGGAAATTTTATGACTAAAAAGAAAAAAGATATAGTTTCATATACTAAGCGAGGGATTAAAAAGTGGAAGTATGATGTCTATATGGGTATCAATCCATACACTTTAAAACCTGAACGATTAAAAAAAGCAAATTTTGATACAAAAAAAGAAGCAGAAGCACATCTTATTAAAGCAATGGCTGAACGAAAAAGTAAGATGGATACTTCTGCAACGAAAGATTTCAAGCATGTTTGGCAGGAGTTTCTTGATTATAAAGAAAAACGTGTCAAAAAATCAACGTGGCTCACTTACATGCGTTATTCCCAAATTCATATTCTGCCTCATTTTGCAAAGTTAAAATTAAAAGACATCACAACCACTTATTGTAGGCGAGTTGTCGATAAATGGGAAATTCAAGTCAATGGTATTGCGATTAAGTTAAGAAGATTAACCGCTCAAATACTGGATTTTGCTGTTCGAATGGAATATATAACAACTAACGTCATGAGAAACACCTACAATCCAGTTAGAGACACCTCTAAATCTAATGCCGCTGTATTTCTAACGAAACAAGAATTACTCAACTTTTTGTCTGATATTAAGACCTTAGACAATCCTGTCTATTATACCTATTTTCATTTATTAGCATTTACCGGTATGAGAAAAGGTGAAGCCTTAGGGTTGGAATGGGATGATATTGATTGGGAAGAAAAAACTATTTTTGTTAGAAAGACTCTTGGGCTTGATGAACATTATATTCCCTATCTGGATACTCCAAAAACTAAATCTTCTTACGAAAAAGTAGGATTAGATGACGAAACCATTAATGTATTAAAAAAATGGTACGAGATAAGAAAACAACAACTGAATCCCTCGTTTTTATTCGTCATGAAGGATGGAAGATTATATCGACCACAGGCGGTCAATGATTGGCTGAAATGGATTCATAAACAGTTTCCAAATCATCCAAAACTTAAACCTCATGATTTTAGACACACGCATTGTTGTCTATGCTTTGAAGCGGGTATGTCAGTAGCTGAAGTTCAACATAGATTACGACATAGTGATTTCAAAACAACTATGAACATCTATAATCATCTCTATCCAGAAAATATTGCTGTAGCTGCTGACAAATTCTCATCATTTATGATGGAATAAGTTTATACCAAATTTATACCAAAACAAAAAAAAGAAACCCCAGAAACATTGTTATATCAACGTTTCTAAGGTTAAAAAGCAGTCTATCCGACAGAGCCTTCTAGATTGTAGCCTAAATCGAATTAAATTCCTTGTTTCTTCGAAAATAAGTCACTCGATTTTGGATACGAGATAATAAGACTGCATCGAACTGTTGTTATCTTCTCTAGTTTCATCAGCTAACAGCGCCTAAAATTCAAGATATTTCTTATCGATGGTAACTAATCGTTCGCCCCTAGTCGTCTTTACTTTCGTTCCGATTAGTTCGATAAGACACCTTTAAAGTGATATTGCCATTTCTTTTAAGCGTTCACCTTGTTTAGAAACAGGATAAACAACTAATTTTTGTGCCGTTGATGGGATTTTTTCAAGATAGCTATCCGCCGTGTTGATGCGGCCGATAAAGTTATTGCTATCATCGTACACATCATAATAAGCAAGGGCTTCATTCATGTTAGCCTTAACAAACGCTTCGCCTGTTGGTTGATACCATTTAGCGACACTAAATGCTGGTTCCGTCGCCATAGAGGTCGGTGCTATGAGCGCCAGTTTGCCTAAGTTAATTGTCCCGGTTGTCTTTGTGTTTGCTGTCACACTGATTTTACCTAATTCACGTCCTTGATAAGGACTGAGGTCAATCGTTTGTTCCTGCCATTTAGACGTCGACTTAAGCGGTAGGTTCACAGGTTGTTTAAGAGCATCTTTAAAGTACAAGGTGATGTTTGTCGCGAGTTCGCCTGTGGTTTGAGCTGCCACTTGCAAGACGTCAGTTGCTTTGATGATTTTATCGGTTTTATAGACATTCACTTCGGTTTTACCGCCCTTATTTTGCAGACGTAATGAACTACCGCCATCCCAAGCGGTGCTATAATCATAGGCAACTGACACCTTCCCAGTCGACCACCATTGCCAAGATGGCAAAATATCTTGAATACCGATATTACTCCATTCGTTTTCTGACACCTTCTCACCGTTCGCAAAAAAGGCTGTTCCGTGCCCTGTGTTAAAATGACTCACAAACGATTGCTGTTGAATAACTGTTTTCTCAGCGACAACGTCTGCTACCCCATCCCAATGAGCCGCATTATTAGCATCATTAGGCACACCTTGATCGGGGTACGGCGAACTGTTCTCGTCGGTTAGTCGACCTGTTTTAGTCGGATCTTGTCGTGGTCCCGACCAATACTCACGCTCGCGTTGGTTAATTAACGTTTGGTTACCCCGTTTTAAATTGTTAGCTGGCAAACGCGAATAAACAAAGTCACTCCCAAACAAGGCCCACGATGCCAATGGTTCCGTTTTATTAGCGAATACCTCTCGTGGATCATACGGTGGATTAAAACCGTACTTCTGATTTTCGGTCCCGGCATACATGACTTGCAACGGGTCCAAACCATTTGTTTTGGCATGTTGGTTGCCGTTTGCTAGTCGCTGTTTGTTCCAAGCATAGTTCATAAAAAGACTATCTGCTGCTTCGCCATTTTCAGCCTGCACCCAATAACTATTGCTCTCATCAAATCCGTTCACATAATGAAGTCGCCCCTCTTTTGTGAGTGAATCATAAAATTGAACGTATAGCTGCGGGGCCCTGTGCTTGAGATAGACGAGCATTTTTTGTAATTGTTGGGCATCTTGTGCTGAAATCGTCGCTTCTTGATTAATAAAATAGCCGTCAAAGTTCATATATTGTGCCAACTCAATCATTTTATCAGCGACAGGAAAACGACCATCGGCTGTTTGTTCAACCCACTCAGAAAACGTTTCATCCCTGGGCCAAAACCAACTGCCTAAACTTTTAACCCCATTTCGATGAGCGGCATCTGTATAGGCTGGATTCGGATAGTTAACGACCCCATACGTGACGTTTTTATTGGCACGAATCGCTTCATAATCTGATCCAGCAATCGGTGTGCCATTCCATGAGGCATAATAGTCAACATACTGCCAAAACTGAAAGACATTGCGGGAAAATGCAGCCACTGTACGGGTGAAATCAGGAATTCCCGCTTCAAAACCATAACCCGGGTCGCCATAATCACCCGATAAGGTCAACAACTGGGCATTATTTTGTAAAGTTGGCTGGGCTTGTGTCGCAACATCAGGCTGATTACGCGGCTGTAAGCGGACAGTCGATCGAAAATATTTGGCTGTGTCATCTGTTGTTGGTGACCAGTCTTTTAGTTGTTGGGCACTAAAACCATGAAAGTATGGCTGATGTTCCCCTTTAACATTATATTTTTCGGCCGCACTAACTGTTTGAGCAGGAATCAAACTGAGACATAAAACCAGTCCAAGCATGATACTGATATATTTTGTACTGTTCCTCATTGCAATCGCCTCCATCACTCATCTTATTGATGCAATATTTCTTCGGATGCCAGCCACTGAGCTGACGTTTCGGGATATAGATGTAAATAGCGTTCATAGACCATATCAAGTTGCAATAGCATCGGAATCTGTGGCGAGATGCTTCCTAACGCTTCAATCCGAGATAACCCCGCTGTTATTAAGGTATGTTGGGCAACAGCTTGTAACTGCGAGGTTGGATTCGCCGTAATAAGAACGGTCGCGATGCGCTTTTTATCTGCAAGACATAGCGCTTTCAAGAGATCGTTGTCATCACCACGTAAACTTGCGACCACAAGCAGTTCATCGCTTTGAGCCGCCCTAACAGATAACGTCATCGAGTTTGCATCTGACATAATACGCACATATTTACCAAGTCGCGAAAACTTAAATTGAAAATCCATGCCCGCATAGGCATTAAAGCCCTTTCCGAGAAAATGAATGATCTTATGTTGGTGAATTAACTGACAAAAAGCATCAATTGTCACTTCATCATACATTTGGTCGCTCCGGGTCGCTAATGAATGATAGGCAGCAGTGACGACCGAGGCAACAGATAGTGTGTCTTGCTTATTCGTTAAGGCCAGCTTGTATAAAAACAACAGTTCTTTGTAATTATTCAACTGTAATTTTTTACTAAAACGGGTAATTGAGGCATTTGACACCGCCAATTCCTTGCCGAGTTCGGCCATTGTCACCGCTGGTTGCTTCGCTAAAAAATAATCGGCAATCACCTGTTCCACAACGGTAAATTCCAACCGATAAGATTCAATTAACATAAAGAAATCATCATGCATCGTCTCACTCCTTTACACGTCTATACGAAAGGTTTTTATCTCGCCGGCTTTAAAACGTCCAAGCTCAAGCGTGCGCCCACGTGAACGTTCACCAAGAATTGTCCCTTTAAGATTAACAGCAACATATGCAATCGGTGTTTCAAACCGGATTGTTCCGCCAGCAACTGCTTCACTTAACGACGGATTATAACAGCGCACTTCAAAGCCCTCACCTATATCTGTCTGACGTAAACTGCTCCATACCACTGTTTCACTCTCAAAGACAAACGGTGTTGTTGGCTCCATGCTTGCTAGTGGATGGGCTACAAAGTACTGCAAGGCCGTTGTAAAACGATTAAACGTTTGTTTCTGATAGTATGGCAGGTTAATCGCATAGTTTAAATAATCTTTTTGAAGCTGGGCCGGTTTAAACTGTTCATCGAGTTGAATCGCAAAATGAAAGCGCAGCTGTTGTTGCAATTGACTATCGGGTGTAGCGATTTCCTTAAAGGCATTGCCTGAAGCTGCCCCTGGACGGCGTTGGAGGTTGGGCTTTCCTAAATAACCGACACTTCGGAACAAGGTTAACGCAAGCGTTTGATACTGTTCACCCACCAACTGATACTCCTTGATGCCTTTAGCGAAGATTGTGAAGCTCCGCTTATCACTGTGAACATTAACATAATGCAACATTGGATAAAGAGCCGTTGGTTCTTCACACCAGCCTTGCTCACGCCAGTTGTGTAAGGCGGAATCAACAACAGGACGTGTAATCATTCCAAACGGTGTATCGGCATACGAGACCTCATTTGTGAGATTACTCGCTATTAGTACACGCATGCGATGATCATCTGCGTTGTTATCGATGATAAGCTCAACATTCAGCGTCTGAGCTGTTGCATTCAAGGTGAGTGTCAGCCTGTATGGCAGACGTGTATTCCGTTGCTGTTGCGCCCGCTCTGCTAAATTATTAGCCACTAGCCATTCCCCTGTTAACGTGAGAGTCTCTTGTACAGCCCCATGCCTCGCGTTGACATCTGCCGCTTCAAACCGCAAGTGGTAACAGTCATCGGTTAGTGGTGGTGAATAATCATAGGTGTCACCCGCGTCGCCACTGTCTTCAATTGTTAAAAAATCAAAGAAGTTCTGTTTGGTTATTTTATCGAACAGATTAAGTTGTCCATCCTGATAACTTAGTTCGTAACGACCGTTGGCAATCATCACAGGTGACGGTGGTGTGGTTCGTACTTGTTTTTTCGTCTGTCCATCTTCAATCGTATACGTCTGACTCCCAAGCGGTGGGATGCTTACGGCGAGTGCTAGTTGGTGCATATAATAAGACGAGTTATTTAATTCATCATGTGGTAGTGGACCACTTGCTTCACGCGTTGTTTGTAAGCAGTCAAATGGCAGATGTTCACCGTCACGACGTATTGTGAGTTGTTTAAATGGGGATGAAACCGCTACATGGACAACCTTAGCGACCGTCCATGGCAAGGTGTTATAAAACGTTAAATCACCATCTTTAATGAGCGGTGACGTTTCGCTCAATTTGCGCGTCACATAGTCAATCATCCCCTGTGACAATTGGTCAGCCTCACGGTAGCGTTCGTTAATAATGCGATTGGTTTTATCAGAGTTACAGCCACCTGCGCTATCGTGGGCTTGATTTTTACAAAGTAGTTTCCAAATACGTTCAACGACCCCTTTTTTTTGTCGCTAAACCGGCCTGCTGTGCTCTTACAAGCAGCGGCTCGAGTTGATAGATGAGCCGACGTTCTAACTTGTCGTTCCATTGTTTATGATCATAGCGTGATGAATAAATCGAGCGATGAATTTTGGAAACAGCACCATCCGCTAATTCACCCTTAATCCGTGGTATTTTTTCGGTATCGAGCGCTTTAAAGAAGGCCTGATAGTTGCTTTCGACCAACTCATATTGCCCGTTGAAGGCCTTGTTGTAGGCTGAGATACGCTCACCTAGCTGATAGTCGACGTAACGTTGATCGCCTCCGACAGGTAATAGAAGCTCGTCACTCGTTGCGCCCTCCGCAATTTGTGTTAACATTGTTTCATTCACATCTTGTTCAATTAAACCGACTCCGACAAAATAGCCGTCTTTAATGTTAGCCACCGTCACAACTGAGCCATCTTCACTCGCCCACTGAAATTCACGGACGCGCGTTTGTTTGTGAGAGACACCGCGCCAAAAGACCGCTTCGGTCATGCCAAAGCCATTATATATTTTAGGCATGTCTTTACCTTGACCAAATGAATCAGGGAGATAGCCTATCTTCATTGCACCACCAAGTTTGTTTGCTTGGGCCATGCCAATGTTGAGGTTTCGTACAATTGACTCTCCCGCAATAATGAGTTCATCTGTTTGGGTGTACCATGGGCCAATTTGTAAGCGGTTGGCTCGCACGAGTCGTTCGATTCGCGGTGCCTGTTCAGGGCACGTTGCTAAATATTCATCCAGAATGCTCATTTGACCATCGAGTAAATAATAAGCGATTTTTTGCTCCTCTAACGCCTGTAGTACCTCATCCATCTGGTAGACGAATTGAATGAACGATTCGTTATTGGTGAAATACCACTCAAAATCCCAATGGGTATGGTGAATTACATGTACTTTTTTTGTCATTGTCAGCACCCTCTATTTCAATTTAGAAATCAATCTCATTAATTAACGCCGCTAACGTCACGGGGTCTTGTTCATGTAACACATTTGAACGAAACTCAGCATCAATTAAACGACGCGCAATCAAACTGAGTAATTTCAAATGTTCGGCGGCCCCTTCATTTGGAATGGTTAGAGCAAAAGCGACATGAATGGCTTTGCCATCGAGCGCCTGCCAGTCGATGGGATGCTTAAAGCGCACTAAAAACAACCCTGGCTTGATCACGAATTCCCCTTGACTGTGGGGAATCGCTAAATGATCTTTGAACCCTGTTGTGGCCTCGGATTCTCGTTGTTGCAAACCTAATTTATAGCCCGTTTCATCGGTGACATAGCCTCGTTCATAGGCAAAGTGGGCAATGACTTGAAAAGCCTCTGCCTGCGTTGTGGCTGTTTCATCAAACAAAAGATGGGTCTCGTTAAAAATCGTTGGGTTCATCTGCTATTGCCTCCTTTAAATTACTTACTCGTTATCGTGGTACGATTTTTACGCATGACACCAATGAGTAGCGCTGTCGTTAAAATCCCTGCACACACACATAAAATCCACGTGATAAACGGAATCGGTTGTTCCACGTAACCTACGAATGTACCTAACGGCGAGCCAATTCCACCGAAGAACTTACAACCCGTGGCAGCCACTAATCCTCCGGCGACGGCCGAACCAGCGACATTGGCGACAATCATCCGCAAGGGATCGGCGGCGACAAACGGGATTGCGCCTTCGGTCACACCGACGATGCCCATCCCAAAAGCGGCACTGGCTGCCACTTTTTCATCTTGTGAAAACTTCCGTTTAAATAAAATCGTCGCTAACCACACACCAAGGGGTGCAACTGAAATAGCGGCTTGCGTCGCTGTTTGTGGCACGAAATTAGTCCCATCAACGCCGTATTTTGCCATTGTATCGGTGAACACTGCCGTCCCAAAAACGAGGGCCGTTTTATTGACGGGACCACCTAAGTCAAAGCCAATCATCGCACCACAGACAACCCCGATAATAATCGGCGCACCGGCGTATGATTTATTAAGCGTATCGAGCCCACTGTACATCGCATCCATCCCGTGTGCTAAGGGTGAACCAATCACATAGAGCACGATTAAGGTAATAAGACCGGTTGCGACAAAGGGAATAATCATAATCGGTACAACAGGTTGAATCAATTTTGGAAATTTGATTTTCTTCAAACCTTTGACCATGTAGCCGACGATAAAGGCAACGAGGATGGCTCCGATAAAACCACCTCCTGCTTCTGCCCCTAAAAAGTCTGGATCATTGGCCAAATAAGCGCCAATCATTGCCGGCGCAATCGCGGGTTTATCCGCAATGGAGTTGGCAACAAAACCGGCGAACAACGGAATCATCAATTTAAAACCAATTTGGCCGACGTAAAATAGTTTCGACATTAAAAAACCCATCTGCGTCTGCGTATCAAAGCCCCAGTTGACAATCCGTCCTAAATCATCACGTTGAAAAGCGTATAAATTGGCAATTAATAAAATCAAACCGGCGGCGACAACCATCGGCACCATGTAGGAAATTCCACTCATTAAATGCGTGAAAATTGTCGTTTTTTCAGTGTCGTTGCCAATTTGAACTTTACCCACCTTCGAGCCTTTTTTTCCGAATACCTCTGCTTCACTGAAGGCTGTTGCGATTAAACCTTTGGCATCTTCAATTGCTGGTATTGATTTCGTTACATACAGTCGTTTACCGGTAAAGCGAATCGGATCGATTTTAATATCCGACGCCACGATAACAAGGTCTGCGGACGCAATATCGGCCGCACTTAACACGTTTTCGGCACCAATCGCTCCATTTGTTTCAACTTTCACGTCATACCCTAATGCTTTTGCGGCTTGTTCTAACGATTCGGCGGCCATATATGTGTGGGCAATCCCCGTTGCACAAGCCGTTACTGCGACAATCTTTTTCATCAAATCCCCCCAAAATTTCAATTTAGAAGCGCTTTCATACGCTTAATATACTATAGATGAACGAAATTAACTACTAGTCCTTAACAACTAGGTCGTAGTTTCAGAAGTTAGACATATGTCGGTTTTTTTATCAGCGTTCTGTTGGTTAAGTAAAAAAACAACTCGGAGTGAGTTGTTTTGTATTGAATACATGCTAATCTTTCACGGCCGATAAAAGCATATGTCTCCTTACTAATCACCTGGCAGCAAGTAATAGTAGCATTTATACGGGCGACCAATTTTGGTATAAATACTTTTAACTTCCAAGTGCTTTATTGACTCTAAATAATACAGATATTTACGTACAGAAACATGTGATAAGCCCGTTAATTGAACAACTTCATGGACTCTAAACGGTTGTTCCAATTTCACTATTACGCTTGTAATTAAGTGTAATGTTTCCTTTGACAAGCCTTTTTCTAGCACCTTGCTCTGCTTTGTTAATCCCTCTTGACATGATGATTCACCTGTCAGATAATCAATCATTTTTTGGTTCAGTGTTTCCTCAAGTAGTTTTTCGGATTTTTCAAAAAAACGATTGATACTTTTTTCAAATCTGTCAAATGTGAACGGTTTAATTAAGTAATCAAGCGCACCTAACTGAAAACTCGATTGCACACAACTTGTTTCATTAGCCGCTGTAATTAATATTACCTCTACTTTTATTAATTCATGCCGGATTATGCGTAACATATCCAATCCATTATTTTCTTTTAAATGTATATCTAGTAAAATTAGATCTACGCTTTTATCTTTAAGTAATTCGATTGCACTTTCCACATAATTTGCTGAATAGACATTTTCAAACCGATTAATTCTTTCTAAATAATTTCTATGAATAAACTCAACCATCGGATCGTCTTCAACAATTAATACATTCATAATAAGTCTCCTTCATATTTAATTTTAAAAATGAAAATCATCTCTGTTGGCTTTTTATCAATAAAAAAACTACCTTCTGTCGCCTTTAGTAGCTCCTTAAAATAATTTCCTTTAAAGATGCTGATTATTTTTTGACATTCTTCTTTATTTCGCTTTGTTTTATATTTTGAAATTAATTGTTCCTTTTCACAAGAAATGATTACCGCTAATTCTTGTGGACCTTGCTCTTCAATAAAAACATGGTGTATGTAGCGATATAAATTAACAATAGCAATTGTTTTTTCATAGTTTAAATTATTTGGCAGTTCAGAAGCTACCTCTATCTGTAAACTAATATTATAATTCGAAAAAGTCTCCCTTTCTCCTACTAAAAAACCTGCAATCATCGGGTTTTTCACCAAGATAGAAATGCTATTGGTAAACATTTCTTCGGGCGCTAAAATATCATTGAGATATATTTTCAACTGGATATATGCCTCTAAATCAACCAAACCATAAATGACATGTAGTTTGTTCATAAATTCATGTGATTTATTTTGTAATGTCGATGCATACGAGGTTGTATTCTCCAATTGATCCATAACTAATAGTGATGCAGTTGCATTTCGCAAAAAAAACGATAAAGCCCACTGTTTTTTTTCTAACTACTATCGGTGCAATCGAAATAAGATAATCTTGTCCATTTTGACGATACAGCTGTTCGTCCTTCTTCTTAAAATCATAATGATCATTATCCTGTATTAAGACATCAATACCTTTTCCTTCAAGCAAAGAGAACTCTCCACCCAATTGGACATACAAAGTTTTTGCTGCCGTATTTGCTAAGGTAATTATCCGTTGATTATCTGTTACCAAAATCACATCTTTTGTCTCGTTAAGCATCGCATTTCTTTCTTCTAACAACCTAGTTATTTCTTTAGGTTCTAGATTGAGTAATTGACGTTTCAAGTAATATGCAACTAGAGATGAACCCATTAAAGCTATCAAAATACTAATCGTAAGTGAACATGCATATTCCTCACTTGCATGTTCAACTAACGCTTCTAAATTCGGTAACTTTATTCCAATTGCAACGACACCAATTTGTTCTGATCCTGAAAATATTGGAACAAATCCTCGAAGCGACTGACCTAACGTACCATTGCTAATGGATATTTGTTCTTTCCCTAAAAGCGCTTCTTTCTCATCACCACCTTCAAATCGTTGCCCAATTTCATTTGTATTCGGATGAGTGAGACGAATACCATCCATGTTCATAATAACAACAAAATCCAACCCATGTATTTCTGCTATTTTGTTTGTATACTGCTCCAATGCTACCGACGATTTATTCGATTGCAATGCACGTTTAATGCTATCTTCTATTGCTAATTGTTTGCCTATTCCCAGTAACAACTTTTCCTCTTCCTTTTTTATCTGCTTTTTATTCTCGTGAATAATCAATCCATAAACGACCGTATTTGATACGATTAATACTGCAATGAAAATAACAGATAATAGTAACCATAAACTGATACCCTTCTTCATAAATTTCATTAGAAAGTCACTCTCCTCCTCTCATTAAAAATAAACTTACTTTTTCCGCACTCCTCTTAAATCTTATATCTGTGGTACTAAGTTAGCTTCACTCTACTCCATTTTACACTATGATTAAATGTTTATTCAGTTTTTTAATCCAAAGAACTAGTCATAAGGACACATTTGAGTCATTGCGTTTTTAGTTTAACATCCATATGAATGCTTCTTGTTTTTCATTTTTTATCTCAACAGCTAACTTTTTCTGTCTTTTAAAGTAAGTTGTGGTTTGAATTTCTTGCCGAAGGTCATTTAAACTAATTAAACTACTTAAATTAGTTTAATTAACTTCATTATTTTTATACATGCCTCTAAACTAAACGTATAAGAAAGATAGGAGGCTACATAATGAAAAATAACAAACTAGTCACAACATCCGATACAAAAAGTCATTTTATTGGAAGATGGATGGAAATACGGATTGGTTATACTCCACTACCTGTCTACATTGTTTTAGCAACTATTATAATGATTACGGCATTCTTACAACAATTACCAGTAAACATGCTCGGTGGCTTTGCCGTTATCTTAACGATGGGATGGTTACTAGGTACAATCGGTGCAAATCTTCCTGTACTAAAACACTTTGGTGGCCCAGCTATTTTATCTTTACTTTTACCTTCGATATTAGTTTTTTTCAACTTAATTAATCAAAACGTGTTGGATTCGGCCAATATTTTAATGAAAGAAGCTAATTTTTTATATTTCTATATTGCATGTTTAGTTTGCGGAAGTATCCTTGGAATGAATCGTAAAATACTTGTCCAAGGGCTAATGAGAATGATTGTACCCATGATGGCTGGGATGATTTGTGCAATGGGAGTAGGAACCGCTGTCGGTGTTCTTTTGGGGTTAGATTGGAAGCATACTCTTTTCTTCATTGTCACTCCAGTACTAGCAGGAGGTATTGGTGAAGGAATTCTTCCTTTATCTTTAGGATACAGCGCTATCGTCGGTACTGGTAGTGAACAACTCGTAGCTCAACTTATACCAGCAACAATTATTGGTAATTTTTTTGCCATTATGTGCGCTGCTCTTTTATCGCGATTCGGTGAAAAACATCCTAAATATTCAGGTAATGGGCAACTTGTAAAGACTTCAAATGTAGACGATATGGCGGATTCACTCGATGAAGACAAGCGGCCTCTCGATATAAAATTAATGGGTGCTGGTGTTCTTGTTGCCTGTACACTTTTTATAACAGGTAGCTTATTACAGCATTTGACAGGCTTTCCTGGTCCAGTTTTAATGATTCTGGTTGCTGCCTTTTGTAAATATATCAACATTGTGCCAAAAGAAACACAATTAGGGTCAAAACAATTATATAAGTTCATTTCAGGAAATTTCACTTTTCCGTTAATGGTTGGTTTAGGTTTATTGTATATACCATTAAAAGATGTTGTTGGCGCATTGTCTTGGCAGTATTTCATTGTGGTTATCAGCGTGGTTTTCACAGTAATCGCTACCGGGTTCATCGTTTCACGTTTTATGAATATGTATCAGGTCGAAGCCGCAATTGTTTCTGCCTGTCAAAGCGGGATGGGGGGAACTGGTGACGTTGCGATTTTAAGCGCGACGAATCGTATGAATCTAATGCCCTTTGCCCAAGTTGCTACACGCTTAGGAGGTGCTATAACAGTAATTATCATGACTGCTCTTTTAAAAATATTCTTTTAAGTAGACTTAATAAAAAAAAAATACTATCACATTGGAGGAATAAAAATGATGAAAAATGTTACAGATTTAGCAATTGAGCAAGCCCGACTAAATGGCGGAAAAATAGCCACGGTATCTAAAGTAAACATCAATACACGCCATGATTTGAGTGTTGCATACACGCCTGGTGTAGCTGCCGTTTCTTCACTTATTGCAGCGGACAAACGTCTAGCTCGTGAACTCACCATTAAGAAAAACACAGTTGCTGTCATTAGCGATGGTTCTGCGGTATTAGGTTTAGGCAATATCGGAGCTGAAGCATCACTCCCTGTTATGGAAGGTAAAGCCGCTTTGTTTAAACGTTTCGCTAACGTTGATTCTGTGCCAATTGTTTTAGATACACAGAACACTGAGGAAATCATTCGTATTTGCAAGGCTATTTCACCTACCTTTGGAGGGATTAATTTAGAAGATATTAGCGCACCGAGATGCTTTGAAATCGAAAAACGTTTGATAGCTGAATGTGACATTCCCGTCTTTCATGATGATCAACATGGCACCGCAATTGTCGTTTTAGCAGCGGTTTATAACAGCCTCAAACTCATTAACACTAACTTAGCTGATGTGAAAATTGTGATAAACGGAGGTGGATCTGCTGGTTTATCTATTGCTAAAAAGTTCCTGGCAGCTGGTGCTGAAAATATTATAGTAGTCGATAAATCAGGCATTATAAGTGAAAGTGACGTTGCCTCTTTGGCTCCTCATCATCTTGAGATTGCAAAAGTAACAAATAAAAGCAATCTTTGTGGTACACTCGAAGATGCCTTAATAGATGCAAATATTTTTATAGGCGTCTCTGCTCCTGGTGCTCTTCATAAAGAATGGATTAAGAAAATGGCTGATAAACCAATCATTTTCGCTATGGCTAATCCCGTTCCTGAAATTTTCCCTGATGAGGCACTGGAAGCTGGTGCCTATATAGTCGGTACAGGCCGCAGTGATTTTCCTAATCAAATCAATAATGTCCTAGCTTTCCCGGGTATTTTTCGAGGCGCCTTGGATGCTAAAGCAACTAAAATAACCGAAAAAATGCAACTTGCTGCTGCAGCAGGTATCGCTAGTTTAGTCCCGGAAAACGAGCTGAGTCCCACTAACATTATTCCTGATGTGTTTCAAGAAGGGGTCGCTAGAGTGGTTGCTAAGGCTGTGATAGCTTCTTTTTAACTAAAAGAATTGAATGCTTGTTCTGATAGTGAAAATGTAACTTAACACGAATGATAAACGGGCAGGCTATTAATCTTGCCTTTTCAATAGGACATAAAAAAAACCGTCACTCCTCAGAGTGACGGTTTTCCTTTGACTATTGATAAAGTGAGCTTATTCCCACTCAATTGTTGCTGGTGGTTTAGACGTAATGTCGTACGCGACACGGTTAACGTGAGCCACTTCATTGACGATACGTTGTGAGATAACTTCAAGCACTTCGTAAGGAATACGCGCCCAGTCACCTGTCATACCATCGATTGAAGTAACGGCACGAACAACCACTGTGTGATCATACGTACGTTCGTCACCCATTACCCCAACGCTTAACACGTTTGGTAAACAAGTGAAGTATTGCCAGATGTCACGGTCAAGGCCGGCTTTAGCAATTTCGTAACGTAAAATCGCATCTGATTCACGCACGATTTCAAGTTTATCTTCGGTTACTTCACCAAGTACACGAATACCTAAACCAGGACCAGGGAACGGTTGACGCCAAACAAGTTTTTCAGGCATACCTAATTCGATCCCTAACGCACGCACTTCGTCTTTAAATAAAGTGTTTAATGGTTCGATTAATTCGAATTGCATGTCTTCTGGTAAACCACCCACGTTATGGTGTGATTTAATTGTTTGCGCCGTTGCTGTCCCTGATTCAATGACGTCAGTATATAACGTCCCTTGAGCTAAGAAGTCAACGCCATCTAACTTAGTCGCTTCATCATCAAACACGTAGATGAATTCGTTACCAATGATTTTACGTTTTTTCTCTGGATCAGACACGCCCGCTAATTTACTCATAAAGCGTTCTTTTGCATCTACTTTGATGATGTTCATGTTAAAGTCACCGTATAATGTTTCCATTACTTGCGTGCCTTCATCTTTACGTAACAAGCCATGATCAACAAAGATACAGGTTAATTGATCGCCAATTGCACGGTGAATTAACACACCAACAACTGATGAATCAACCCCACCACTTAACGCAAGTAAGACTTTTTTGTCGCCTACTTTTTCGCGGATAGCCGCCACTTGTGCGTCAACAAAGTTTTCCATTGTCCAATCGCCTTTACAGCCACAAATATCAATCGCAAATTGACGTAACAATTCATTACCATAAACAGAATGACGTACTTCTGGATGGAATTGCACCGCATAAATGCGACGTGCTTCGTCAGCAATTGCAGTAATTGGGCATGATGGGCTTGTTGCTGTAATCGCAAAGCCAGCTGGGGCTTCAACAACTTTATCGCCATGACTCATCCAAACCACTTGGTCGTTTGGTGTGCCATTGAATAATGGGGCATTATCAATCACGTTGATTGATGCTTTACCATATTCACGGTTTGTTGCGCCTTCAACACGGCCACCGAAGTGTGTACTTAACAATTGCATACCGTAACAAATACCTAAAACAGGGATACCCATGTCGAAGAGACGTTCATCACAACGGAAGGCATCTTCATCATACACACTGTTTGGTCCACCAGATAAAATAATACCTGTTGGGTTCAAGGCTTTCATTTCTTCTAATGTAATTGTGTGTTCATGTAATTCACTGTATACACCAAATTCACGAATACGACGTGTAATCAATTGATTATATTGGCTACCAAAGTCTAAGACAATGATTTTTTCTACATCTTGCATCGGTTTAATACTTCCCAAAAATGTCACCCCACTCAAATATTTAGCTCTAGGCTATATCTTACTTATGATAACGAAAAAACACGTGTCAGTCAAGATAATTAGTCGAAAAAAGACCGCTTTTTTACGCTTTATTTTTTCCAAAATGAATCGAACACGGTAATCGGTAAATGCCGTTTATGTTCGGATTTGATGTACCATCCTTCGATTTTAGCCTGTGCCGTTTCGGACACAGCTTTGCCTTCGAGGTAGTCATCAATTTCATCATAGGTAACACCTAAGGCCACTTCATCGGATAAGGCTGGTCGATCTTCTTCCAAGTCAGCTGTCGGTGTTTTTGTATAGAGATGTTCCGGGCAACCTAAGGCTTGCAATAACGCACGACCTTGGCGTTTATTAAGACGGAACAACGGATTCAAATCGGTGCCACCGTCGCCATACTTCGTATAAAAACCAGTAATCGCTTCAGCCGCATGATCGGTTCCGATAACAGCACCCCCGCGGGCACCGGCAATCGCATACTGTGTCACCATTCGTTCACGCGCCTTAATGTTACCTTTCACGAAGTCACTTAAGTTCACACCAGCCGCCACAAGGGCCGCTTCAGTCGCGTCAACACTCGCTTTAATATTAACGGTCACTAATTCATCGGCCGCAATAAAAGCAAGGGCATCTTGAGCATCGGCTTCATCCAATTGCACCCCATAAGGTAGGCGCACGGTCACTAACCGCACATCGGCTCCTTCGGCCCGTGCTTCTTCAACCGCAATTTGGGCTAAGCGCCCCGCCAAGGTTGAATCTTGACCGCCACTTACTGCCAACACGAGTGTTTTTAAAAACGGGTGTTGTTTTAAATAGTCTTTCATAAAAGCAACACTTGTGCGAATTTCGGCTTGCACGTCAATCACAGGCTTCGTATGCAAGGTTGCAATAATTTCCGTTTGTAACGACATCTTCAGCACTCCTTTTTATAGTTCTGACCGATCAAAGTGAACACTGGTTGTTTCTTTGACATGGTCACGAATTTGTTTAATGTTTTCGTTGCGGTTTTCCCAACATTTATCGCTGAGGTCGACCGGGTATTCTTCTGGGTTTGAAATGCGTAAGTACTCATCCCACAACACTTTTTTACGCTCTTCGGCAAAGGCTTTAATCTCTTTCACATGTGGTAGATCATAAACGAGCTCACCATCGACAAATATATCGTGTAAGATTTCTTTGGCCGTAAAGTTTGAAACATCTTTTTGGATGTACGTGTGTACTGGATGGAACATCGTTAAGGTCTCGACACCGTCCATTGACTCATCGGCGAGGGTAATGTAGTCGCCTTCAGAATGTTGGCTCTCATTATCGATGATACGGAAGATGTTTTTGCGTCCTGGTGTTGTGACTTTCGAGCTGTTGCTTGACAGTTTAATCGTATCGGTATAATGGCCTTCATCATCGGCAATCGCCACCATCTTATAAACACCACCCAATGACGGTTGATCGTATGCGGTAATTAACTTTGTTCCCACACCCCACGTATCGATGCGGGCATTTTGGGCTTTGAGATGCATAATCATGTTTTCATCTAAATCATTCGAGGCCACAATCTTCGCATCTGGATAACCGGCGTCATCGAGCATTTCACGCGCTTTTTTAGATAGGAAGCTTAAATCGCCACTATCAATCCGAATGCCGGCAAAATTAATTTTATCGCCGAACTCATTCGCGACTTTAATTGCATTGGGAATGCCTGAATGTAATGTATCGTACGTATCAACTAAGAAAACGCAGTCCTTATGGCTTGTTGCATACTTTGTAAAGGCGACATATTCATCTTTGTACGCCTGAATCATCGCATGCGCATGTGTGCCTGACACAGGAATATCGAACAGTTTACCGGCACGAACGTTACTGGTTGAATCAAACCCTCCAATATAAGCCGAACGTGTGCCCCATAAAGCGGCATCAAATTCTTGGGCACGACGGGTACCAAATTCCATTACCGAGGCTTCAGGACCCGCGACGTAACGAATACGTGACGCCTTCGTTGCAATCAGCGTCTGATAGTTAATCGCATTCAACACTGCGGTTTCAATCAATTGACACTCTGCCAAGCCCGCTTCGACTTGAATAATCGGTTCGTTGTTAAAGACAATTTCGCCTTCAAGTACACTTCTAATCTTACCTTTGAACTTAAAGTCTTTTAAATACTGTAAAAAGGCTTCAGGATAATCGGTGTTTTCGCGTAAATAAGCAATATCTGAATCGGTAAAGGTCAATGTTTGAATGTAGCGAATGACACGTTCAAGACCTGCAAAAACAGCAAAGCCTGCATCAAAAGGCATTTTACGAAAATAAGCCTCAAACACCGCTTTTCTGTCAGCAATCCCATCTTCCCAGTATACTTTCATCATATTGATTTGATAAAAATCCGTGTGAAGAGAATAGCTATCATCAGGATAATTCGTCGTCATATTAATACTTCCTCTCGCATTTCATGCTATTTTTTGTACTCACCTTATTATACACATCTTTGCATAACAGGTGAACAAACTTTGCTTATTTTAACGGTGTCTTCGCGTATTTATGGATTTTATAATTGTTTTTTTGTTTAGGCATTGCTAATCTCGCAAATATATCAGATAATTGTAGATGTACTATAATTTTTAGGGAGGTTATACATATGTGGAAAGAATTCAAAGAGTTTGCACTTAAGGGCAATGTGCTTGACTTAGCGGTCGGGGTTATTATCGGCGGCGCGTTCGGTGTCATTGTTAAATCACTCGTTGATGATATCATTATGCCATTAGTCGGAATTATCATTGGCGGGATCAATGTGTCTGACTTAGCAATCAAAGTTGGCGAAGCTACCTTAAAATACGGCTTGTTTTTACAATCGATCATTAACTTTTTAATTATCGCGTTCTCAATCTTCATGTTCTTGAAAGTCGCGAATACATTAATGCGTAAACGCGGTCAAGAAGCTGAAGTTGTTGAAGCTGTTGAAGAAACAAAAACAGAACAATACTTAAAAAGAAATCGCTGAACTGCTTGCTGAAAAGAAAGCCTAATTAAAAAGCGTCATAATAGAACTGTAAATCGCTACGTTTCAAACAGTGATTTGCAGTTTTTTTCTGTTATCACGTATTCATACTTATATTAAGGGCTTTTTTTCGATTAAGCAGCTAACAATCGGGGAGAGAGTATCTTATTACAGGGGGGTCAATCTTACTTGTTTCATTGGTTGCTGTTCCACTTCATTTAAATCCCTTTACCTCGACTATTCCCCCTCCAATTCATGTACATTTGCTCTTTTTTGAGAAAAACCCTCAAAAAAAAAAGTACCATTAAGCTCATCATTTGGTATAATTAATATAAGTATGAAGACCTAATGTACAATTGGCTCTAAATACACATCATCTTACTATTAACTTCAATTTAAAGGAGCAAATACAAATATGAAGAAAACTACAATAATTACAGGACTTAGTGCAATTGCCCTAAGTTCAGTAGTCCCGACCGCTTCAGCAGATACAACGACAAACGATAGCTATACGGTTCAAGCTGGGGATACTCTCCAAAAAATCGCTGCAAAATTCGGCGTTACTGTGGATACGTTACGTGCTAACAATCAATTAGGCAAGTACCTTACGATTGGACAAAAATTAATAATCACACAAACATCAGCCAATTTCACTGATACAAGCCAAGCACTTCCTTCCGGTAGTACAGCAGAATTTGCTAACGCGTTGGCAGCAACAGCTAGTCAAACCAATTTAAGCGATCATTACTTTACAAGTGTCATGATTGCGCAAGCGATTTTAGAATCACAGAGTGGGCGATCAGGACTGGCTCAAAACTACAATAACTACTTTGGCATTAAAGGTGCTTATGAAGGACAGAGCATTAATCTTTCAACGCAAGAAGAAGTTAAAGGTAGTTACACTACGATTAATGCAAGTTTCAGAGTTTACCCTTCACCAGCTGCCTCTGTACAAGATTATGTCGATCTTTTCACACGTACAAGTTGGGCAAGTTCACATTATGCTAAATTCATTAATGCCAAGACGCCTGCAGAAGCTACACAGGCTTTAACAGGAATCTATGCTACCGACAGTGCTTATGGCACAAAATTACTCCAATTAATAAATACTTATCAGTTAGAGCAATACGATACACAGGCTGCTAATAATCCAAACACTACTGGAGACACAACCTTCACTACGTATAAAGTAAAAGATGGTGATACGCTTAAAAAAAATTGCGACTAAATATAAAACAACCTATGAAGCGATTGCTGCAACTAATAAAATTGCCGCACCATATACAATTTATCCTAAGCAAGAACTTAAAATTGCCATTATTAAAACGCCCACACAGGTCAAAACTTATACGGTTAAAAAAGGCGACACATTAAGCGCTATTGCTTACAAACACAAAATGACGTACACTGACCTGGCTGCCATCAATCACATTACGTCACCATACACTATCCAAGTGGGTCAAGTGATTTCCTTAGCCAAAAATGAAAACAACTCAACTGTCGCACCCTCAAAACCAGTTGTAACGCAATCTTACACAGTCAAAAAAGGTGATACCCTTTCTAAGATTGCCGCTAAATACAGTAAAACTTGGTCTGAACTGCAAAAGATTAATAACTTGAAAAACCCTAACCAACTATCAGTGGGTCAAAAACTAACAATTAAATAACCAAGCGATAACAAAAGGGAGGCCCATTTGAATATAGTGGGTCTCCCTTTTGCTTATTTATCGTGTAAATGCTTAGTAACATCTCGATGAGTCAAGGTGGTTTGATAGTTCGTTTCTAATGCTTGTGCGATATAGCGAGCTAGCGATACCGAGCGATGTTGACCACCGGTACAACCAATCGCGATAAGGAGCTGTGTTTTTCCTTCTCGTTTATACTTTGGCAAGCTATAAACTAATAAATCGAGTAGCTTATCAAGAAACTGCTCTGTATCGGGCCACTTCATCACATAATTATAGACATTATCTTCGAGGCCGGTTTGCGCTCGCATCACTTCATCATAAAACGGATTGGGTAAAAAACGGACATCAAACACAAGATCAGCATCAATCGGAATACCGTATTTAAAACCAAATGACATCACGTTGACATTAAAGACAGCTTCTGTTCCATTTAAAAAGTGAACCATTAATTTTTCACGTAATTGTTTCGGTTTCAACACACTTGTATCCAGTACAAGCTGTGAAACGCTCTTCAAAAAGGCTAATAGTTCCCGTTCTCGTTTAATACCTGAATACGTTGATTTCCCAGCGGCTAATGGATGTGAACGCCGTGTTTCTTTATAGCGGGTGACGAGGATTTCATCATCAGCATCAAGAAATAAAATGGTTAAATCGAGTCCAGCTTGCTTTATCAGATCACCAATATAATCATCAATTGATCCAAAGAAATCTTGCGATCGTAAATCCATTACCACGGCAATTTTATTTTTGCCTGAATTGTGCATCAGCTCCCAAAATTTAGGCAATAATAACGGTGGTAAATTATCAACACAAAAGTAATCCATATCTTCAAACGCTTGCACAGCAACGGACTTACCAGCCCCTGACATACCTGTGATGATGACTAATTCAACTTCGTTTAGTTTCTCCATTAACACTCATCCTTATTTAATTATTGGACTAACATCGTGACAGCTGTTTTTATACGCATTAGTTTATCAGCTGCTTTCATGGCTGTATCTGCTGAAACACAGTAGTAAAACTTGATTTTGGGTTCTGTTCCTGATGGTCGCACGCAGAACCATGAACCGTCTTCTAGATAGAACTTCAGAACGTCTGCTTGTGGCAAATCAAGTGTCGTGATTGTCGATGCCAAACAATCAGTTCGTGTTTGTTTCGCAAAATCTTCAATTACAACAACGTTTAAATCCGCTACTGTTTGTGGTGGTGTCGTCTTGAAGTTCGTCATGATACGGTTGATTTCTGCGACACCCTGCATGCCATCTAACGTAAGTGATACGACTTCGTCGCTGTAGTAGCCAAATTGGTCATATAATTTTTCTAAGCCTTCTAATACGGTCAACCCTGCTTGTTTGTATGCTAAGGTTAACTCTGCAAACATTAAACCTGCTTGCAAGGCATCCTTATCGCGTGTGAATGCTTTTAGCATATATCCATTACTCTCTTCGTAACCGAACTGATAAACAAATTTTTTATCTGCTTGCCACTGTGCAATTTTTTCACCGATATATTTAAAGCCAGTTAAGACTTCAAACATTGCCACGTCATAATGTGCCGCAATTTTACGGCCAATATCGCTCGTAACAATCGATTTAACGACTGCTGCGTTGTGCGGTAGTAAGCCCGACTGTTTACGTTGATCCAAGACATAATTTAAGATTAATGCCCCAATTTGATTACCCGATAAAATTTGATATCGTCCATTACTATCTGGCACTGCAACGCCAAGTCGATCAGCATCTGGATCAGTCGCTAACAAAACATCAGCGGCGATTTCATCACCCACTCTAATCGCATAGTTAAATGCTTCAATATTTTCAGGATTTGGTGAGTTGACCGTAGAAAATTCAGGATCGGGATTCATTTGTTTAGTGACATACTCAACATTGGTAAAACCGGCCACTTCTAACACTTGCGGCATGAGAACACCGCCCGTACCATGTAGTGGTGTATAAACGATGCCGACATCGTTACCATGTTTACGAATCAATGAGTCATTAATAACCACCGACTCCAAATCACATAAGTAAGGTTTATCGACGAGTTCACTAATCACTTTGATTTTCCCTTGTTCAATCGCCATTTCCGTATCAACTGCTGCCAACGTCAATTCGCGGCCTTTAAGCTGTTCTAAGTTCGCGACAATGGCAGCCACAGCAGATGGAGTCATTTGGGCTCCATCTTCACCGTACACTTTAAAACCATTATACTGCGCAGGGTTATGGCTTGCCGTTATCATAATACCATTATACGCTTTTAAATAACGAATCGCGTATGATAATTCAGGTGTTGGACGCAGACTTTCAAAGACGTAGGCCTTGATTTCATGCAATGCGAGCACACTGGCGGCAATATAGGCGAATTCTTGTGAGAAATGACGTGAATCATAAGCGATGACGACACCTCGTTTAACTGCCAACTTCCCCTGTGATAGGATGTATTGCGCTAAACCTTCACTCACCCAACGGATGGTGTATTCATTCAAACGATTAGTACCGACACCTAATACACCACGCATACCAGCTGTACCAAATTCGATATATTTATAGAAATGATCTTCTAGCTCGGTTTTATCCAATTTAATTTCATCTAATTCCTGTCGATTTAGCTCATTTAATTGCTCGAATTCATCCCAGTTATGAAACGCTTTTTTCCAACTCATTGTTTGCTTACCTCCAAAAACTTAACTAGCGTTAAGCTCAAATTTTTAGTTTTTTTTCTGCTGAGGATCAATTTTCTTATCATTGAATTGATCGATAAAATACAACGGTCTGTTTTTAGATTCGTTAAAGATACGTCCTAAATATTCACCGATTACACCTAGACTAATCAATTGAATACCACCAAGAAACAAAATCATGATCATCAATGACGGGTAGCCTGAGACATCTGAACCAAATAATAAGGTTTTTATTAAAATAACAATCATATAAATAAATGCGATGATCGATACGATAAACCCCGCCACAGTTGATATTCGCAATGGTACTGTTGTGAAGGATGTGAATCCTTCAATCGCTAAGTTAATTAAATTTAAATAATTCCATTTTGTCTTGCCTGCGGCTCGAGGCTGCCGATCAAACAACAATTCTTTTTTCTTATAGCCAATCCAACTAAACAGTCCTTTGGTATAACGTTGCGTTTCACGCATCTGCTTGAGTGCATCGACACATCGTCGGTCAAGTAAGCGAAAATCACCGGTATCTCTCTGCAAGGGAATACGGGTGGTTTTTTGTAACATTGCATAGTAACGTTGCGATGTTATTTTTTTCAACCAAGACTCGCCTTTACGACTGCGTCTTTTTGCATAGACATCATCATAGCCCTGTTCCCACCAATATACCATTTCTTCTATTAATGCGGGTGGATCTTGTAAATCAGCATCTAAAATAACAACGGCATCACCAGTTGCATAATCCAAGCCCGCAATCATGGCTGTTTCTTTACCATAGTTTCGTGATAAAGCTAGTATTTGAACACGTTGATCCTTTTGACGATAGTGATTAAGATGCATTAGCGTTCCATCAGCACTACCATCATCAACAAATAAATACTCAAAAGCATACAAAGGCAGCTTTTGTGACATAGCTATTAACGCTTCATATAATACACCAATAACTTCTTCTTCATTGTATGCAGGAATCACAATTGTGATTTTTTTCATCGATCCACCTCCAATTCAAACCATCAAACTTCGTCATTGTTATTATAACAGGTATTGCTGAGATTGACCGTATTGACCTACGATGCTAAATATGTGGATAATTTTGAAACTGCTTCACCAACAGTATATTGATTCCACCTTTGATTGTATGATTGAAAATCAAACGTCTCTGGGATCGCAATGGCCCGACTTACTTGTGCAGTCGTCGTTACAATCTTGCCAGGTAGCATTTTTTTCCAACTTGGTTGCAAACCTTGGAGCGAGTCGTATTCCTGTTGGTCGTAGCAATAAAATAGCATTTGGGGCACCTTCGCTAATAGCGAAACTTCAAACGGAATCGACGAATAATCACTAATGATTAAATCAGCCGCGGGATAATAGGTCCTGATATCATCGGATACTGGGACAATTTTCACAAAGTCATCTTCAATAAGATTCCCCTGAGCCACCCGAGGATGTAACTTTATTAACAGTAACGCCTGATGTTGATGTTCTTGACGCAATAGATCGATGTCAAGGGCAATTTCATTATTATTACGATACGTTGGTGCATATAACAACAGTTTTTTGGTACTGCTAACTTGGTATCGTGCACGTATCTTTTTTTTTCAAATCTGACATTTTTTCCAAATCAAAATAGGCATCGGTTCGCGGCAGACCAAATGGCAACTTTTTTTTTCGATGTGGCCGCTAGAGACCGACCAAAAATAGCCATCATCTGATCTGATCCGACAACGTAGCTATCTGTATAGTCGTACACTTTTGCAAAACGTTGCTTATCTGCCAGTGAACGATTTACGTTAGCTTTATTTTCACTACCGAACGTTTTTATCGCACCATTTGCATGCCAGACTTGGATGCATTCACAGGTGGCTCGTTTCGGCAAGGCACCTAAAAAGGCGAAGTAATTATCAATTACGATTTTTTGTGCGCTTACGAGCGACGGTACACAGTAAAAAATATGCCAGCCGTCACATCTCATCGAACGAATCGACGGATTTAACTCCTTTAAGGCTACAGTTGCACTGCTCTCATACAAAACAATTACCTGCCGTTGTGGAAAACGTTTATATAACTCATTTGCTACTGGCACACAGTTATCACCAAAAGATGCGATAAATACGATTTTATATTACGCTGTGAGACACGCTCCAGAAAGAGCGCGTAAACACGTATGATAAA
>NZ_AODH01000007.1 GCF_000525915.1 Brochothrix campestris FSL F6-1037
TCGAACTCCGAGAAGGCGAGGCATTGACGACCTAGAACAGCGTTTTATCTTCAGACTGAGCCAACAGCAATGCTGTTGGCTCAGTCAAAATATATCCTCATCGTATCGTTGTCTGGTTAAATTTTCAGCTGATAACGAGGGAATAAGCTATACAATAGTCCAACAAAAATCGCGCCAATGCCAATGATTTGGTAACTAGAAGGCATAAACCCAGTAATGATAATATCTAATAAAATCGCGACGGCCGGATCAACAAACACCGAAAAACTGACAATCGTAGGTGACAGTTGGCGAATGCTTGTATAGAGCAGCAAATAGACGATACCGGTATGGACAATGCCAGTTAAGAGCGCATAAAACCACTGTGTTTGCGTTAAGCTGTTATAGGCATCGAACGCAATAAAAGGCGTCAAAAGGACGACAGCAACGACCATCTGAATCAGCGTCGTCATGTAGACGCTTGTTTGCTTAAAGGTCGCTCCAAATAACATTGTGACCGCATAAAAAACAGCAGCTAATAAACCGTAGATAATGCCTTGCCAGTTGGGGACTTCGGCCGAAAAGACATCAGTTCCCATGATGAAAATCGTCCCGATAAAGCAGGCGAGCATCGCTAACATAATACCACGGGTCAACTTTTCACGATAAATCATGGCACCGACGACGAGCATTAGAATCGGACCGATATGATAGAGCGAAATCGCCACGGTAATGGAGATGACCTCAAAGGCTTTGAACAAGAAAATCCAGTTGCATAAATTACTGACACCACAAAGAGCAATCAGTAAGAGTTCTTTTTTGAGCCAACGTTCTTGGTGGTGGCTACCGGTAATAAACCAAACAAACAATAAGAAAACTGAAGCACAGGCAGCGCGTACATAGATAAGCTCAAGTGCTGCTAAACCCGTTAAACGTGAGAAAAAACCGATTGAGCCAAAGATGGCCATCGCAATTATTAGTTGCAATAACGCTTTTTTATTCATTGACAGTAGCACCTCCTTGTTGCACGTAACTTTATTATGTAAACTAATGTAAAACTTAAAAAAGGTCTCCCTTCAGTTTACGTGATTGAAGGGAGAAAGGGAATGCAAGTTTGGTGTTTAATCGCTATTATTTTACTTCTAAGGCTTCAACAGCCGCTTTTTCTGGTGTAACAAACAAGGTTGTTTGGTGATCATATATCACATAGCCCGGTTTAGCGCCACTTGGTTTATGCACATGCTTAATGAGGGTATAATCAACAGGAACTTGTGCAGACAGAGAAGCTTTTGAAAAATGGGCTGCAATCATTGCTGCTTCCATTAACGTCGCATCAGTTGGTTCTAAGCTTTTGACAATGACATGAGAGCCTGGTAAATCTTTCACGTGCAACCATGTGTCGAGCTTATGCGCAAAACGATGGGTTAAATAGTCATTTTGAATATTATTGCGGCCAACAAACAGTTCTGTACCATCGGTTGCTAGGTAACGATGGACATTCGGTTTTTTGGCTTTTTTCGGACGGTTATTTTTTTTGTTTTTTTAGCACGGAGATACCCTTGTTCAATTAACTCCTCACGAATTTCATCAATATCTGATGGGGCAGCACTGTTTAACTGTGTGACGACACTGTTTAAATAAGCCAGCTCTGTTTGTGTCTTAGCGATTTGTTCAGCTACGATAATAACGGCTGTTTTCAGTTTTTGGTATTTGTTAAAATAAGCTTGAGCATTTTGTGATGGTGTTTTCAATGGATTTAAGACAATTTTTAGTTCGCCACCTGTTTCATCGTAGTAATTAACGAGGCTCACCTCAGTCATCCCTTTACTGAAGGCATGCATATAGGTTGTGAGTAACTCGCCTTTAATTCGAATATCATCGGCCTTCGTCGTTTCGTGCATCGTTTGTTCGAGCTTCGCTATTTTCAGTTCGGCTTTATTGATTTCAAGTTGTAACATGTGTTCAATGTCTTTACCAATTTGATGTACCCGATCACGACGGGCCTTATCGGCATAAAACTGATCAAGCAGCTCACTTAAGCTACTGTATTGATTAACAAGTGTATCACTGGTTTGCAGCTCAAAGTGGTAGAAATCTTCCTTATTATTCGTTTCCGTCCAACTCGGTTGCACAGTTGTTTGCAAGAGGGAGTGCATTGCAGTCAAAATTGCTGCTGGTTGTTGTGATTGCGCCTTCGCTACTACTTCGCGGGCAAACAAAGGTGAAAAGCCAGCGACAACTTGTACAATTCGTTTTGCCAACTTCAGCTCAGACGTAAGCATTGCTGCGATATCAGCTTCTGTTAAATCGATGGGGCTGATTTTATCTGTTTGTGCTGGTGGGAGCAAGTAGGGTGCATTCGGTAATAAGGTTCGGTATGAGTTATATGCCATCGAGACATGTTTTATACAGTCAATGATGCTGTTCTTTTCTTTATCGACGAGCACGACATTTGAATAACGGCCCATAATTTCAACATATAGATCGCAGAGGCGTTCGTCACCAATTTCATTTTTACCGCGCAAATGAAATTTTAAAATGCGTTCGTTTGGTATTTGTTCGATGCGTTCAATAACGGCACTCTCGATATACTTACGTAAGATCATACAAAAGTTCGGTGGCACTGGTGGGTTCGTTGTTTCTAAATCACTTATTTGAATCCGTGCATACGTAGGATGGGCGGAAATGAGTAGTTTATGATTTTTACGTTCATTACGAACGACTAAAATTAATTCTTGTGAATACGGTTGTTGGATACGCATAATTCTACCGCCGACTAATTTTTCACTAAGTTCTGTCGTCATAGCGGATAGAAAGAGACTGTCAAATGCCAAATTTCTCACCCTTTCTGTTGGATAACTCCGTTATTATACCACGTTTAGGTGGGTGATTGGACTGATATCAGTGTGAGGTAGGCTAAAGAAGCAAACAAATCGCGTGAAAAGTGAAGTTTTACTTGCAGTTCTGTCACTTAAGAAGTAATATTAAAGATGACTTTAATTTAAAAGGAGTAGTCTAATGTCTGAAAAAGGTTTGTTATTTGTTTTATCCGGACCATCTGGTGTTGGCAAGGGAACGGTACGTCGTGCTGTTTTTGAAGATGAGAATACCGATTTTTCTTATTCAATCTCAATGACCACTCGTACAATGCGTCCTGGCGAAGAAGAGGGCGTTGATTACTATTTCCGTACAAAAGAGCAATTTGAATTGCTCATTGAGCAGGATCAATTGTTAGAGTACGCACAATTTGTGGATAATTATTATGGTACACCACTTGAATATGTTGAAAAAACATTGAACGAGGGCAAAGATGTCTTTTTAGAAATCGAAGTCCAAGGGGCAATGCAAGTGCGTGAAAAAATGCCTGAAGCTGTCTTTATCTTTTTAACACCACCGAGCTTAACTGAGCTGAAAAGTCGCATTGTCGGCCGCGGCACAGAAACAAACGAGGTTGTTGATAAACGAATGGCTACGGCCCATCATGAAATTGAAATGATGAAGCATTACGACTATGCTGTCGTTAATGATGAAGTGCGTCTCGCAGTAGAAAAAATTAAAGATATTGTTCGAATCGAACATATGCGTACGAAATGGATGTATCCAAAGTACCGTTCGATGCTCGACGAAATTATTGATTAAGTTGTTTTAAATTGAATTGGAGGAATGTAACATGATGATTAAACCATCTATCGACTCATTATTAGAAAAAATCGACTCGAAATATTCTTTAGTAGCAGTAGCTTCTAAACGTGCCCGTGAAATGCTTGAAAAACCAAACTCAATGACTTTGGAAAACTACACATCAGCTAAAAACGTTGGTAAAGCGTTGGAAGAAATTGATGCAGAAACACTCCAAATGATTCCAGCAAAAGGATACGAAGACTAAAGTTATTTCAGTCTCGGACCAGCTCTTTATGAGCTGGTTTTTCTTTGTTTAATAGCGTTATATACTGTCTAATTACCAATATCATGGTAAAATAAAGGGAATCATTAAACGAGGTGGGACAACAATGAAAAAAAAACATCGTCTTAGGCGTAACTGGTGGGATTGCATCCTACAAAGCGGTTACTTTAGCAAGTCAATTAGTCAAAGCTGGGTATGAAGTCAAAGTAATGATGACAGAAAATGCCACACAGTTTGTGACACCGTTAACGTTTCAAGTGATGAGCCATCACACGGTCTACACAGACACCTTTATCGAACCGAAACCCGAAAAGATTGCCCATATTGAGTTGGCTGATTGGGCTGATTTAGTGGTGATTGCCCCGGCAACAGCCAATACGATTAGTAAACTGGCAGCAGGGATTGCTGATAATATGTTAACGAGTGTTTATTTAGCAACAGCAGCACCTGTCTGGGTAGCACCCGCAATGAATGTGCACATGTATCAACATCCAGCAGTTAAACGTCAAATTGCACAATTATCCGACGATGGCGTCCGCTTCATTGAACCATCAGAAGGCTTACTGGCCTGTGGCTATGTCGGTAAGGGACGTTTAGAAGAACCTGAGCAAATCGTCGCTAACATCAATCGTTTCTTCGCGAGAAAACAACAGCTTGCCGGTAAGCGAGTGCTGATTACAGCTGGGCCAACGGTCGAAGCGATTGATCCAGTGCGTTTTTTAACGAATCGTTCATCAGGGAAAATGGGCTTTGCCTTAGCGAATGAAGCGCTCGCTTTAGGTGCTGATGTAACACTTGTTACAAGTGTTAAACAGCCAGCGGTGGATGCTCGTGTCACAGTCGTACCGATTGAATCGGCGGCTGAGATGTTGAGCGCTGTGACTGCCCGGAGTGCCGCGATGGATATCATCATTAAAGCAGCAGCCGTTGCAGACTATACACCGGTCAGCTATTCAGCGCAAAAAATAAAAAAAGCCGCCGGTGACGATAGTGCCTTTACGTTTAAACGAACAGTCGACATTTTAAAAACCTTAGGTGAAAACAAACCTGCGAAGCAAGTGTTGGTAGGCTTTGCTGCTGAGTCACAGCGGGTCGAAGAAAATGCGCGTAAAAAGCTCGTCACTAAAAAACTTGATATGGTAATCGCTAATGATATTTCCCGAGGCGATGCTGGCTTTGGTGTCGATACGAACGAAGTGCTGTTAATCACACCGACGACTAAAAGACAGCTGCCGTTGTTATCGAAAACCGAAACAGCGCACTTCATTTGGCAAGGTATTATTGAATTAACAGCGATTGAGGTGAACGAATGCCAAGTATTGCAAAAGTAATCGTCGATACGCCTGCAATGACGGTCGATCGTCCGTTTGATTATTTAATTCCGCAACAGTGGCAAACTGTTATTCAACCTGGGATGCGTGTGGCCGTACCATTCGGTCCACGACAATTGCTAGGTTTTGTTGTCGCTGTCGCAGATGTTAGTGACGTCACCGATATCACGAAACTAAAAAGTGTCACCGAATTATTTGATGTGCGGCCTGTGCTTACGCCAGAGATGCTTGCCTTAGGGGAGTGGATGGCACAGGACTCGCTCAATTTTCGTATCTCCATTTTTCAGACGATGCTGCCCAATTTAATGCGTGGTTCGTACGAGAAATATGTGGTGTTAAAAAACTGGGAAAACACCGCGGCTGTCGCCTTATTTGAAGGCGCAGAAACGCTCGATTGGCAAACAGTCCAAGCAAGTCCTCATGTGCATAATGTACAAAAATGGGTTAGTGAGGGTGATTTAGCAACGGTTTATCGCGTTTCGAGTAAGGAAACGAAAAAAAACGAAACGAGCCCTCAAAAACTGTTTAACAACCGCCGCGTTATTAGCTGCGGTTGAAGCGGTCGGTTCAAAGGCGAAGGCGCAACAAAAAGCCTTGTACCAACTCATTGACCTCGGAGAGTCTGAGTGTTTTGTCGATGAGTTCAAACAGGCGGGTGTCAGTGATACGACCATCCGAACACTAGAGGCGAAAGGCTATCTCACAGTGTTTCAAAAAGAGGTTGATCGTGATCCCTATGCTGGCGTGGCATTTGAACCATCAGAGCCGCTTCTGTTGACAGCACAACAACAACAGGTATACGAACGTATTTATGCAGTGCAACAAGCGGGTGTGACAAAGACGTTCTTACTGCATGGTGTAACTGGTAGTGGCAAGACCGAGATTTATTTACAAACGATTGCTCAAGCATTGGCGGCAGGGAAACAGGCGATTATGCTCGTGCCCGAAATAGCCTTAACACCTCAAATGGTCAATCGTTTTAAAGGACGCTTTGGTGAAAAAGTCGCCGTCTTACACAGTGCGTTATCAGCTGGGGAACGGCTTGATGAGTGGCAAAAAATCGAACGGCAAGAAGCGTCAATTGTTGTTGGTGCCCGGTCAGCAATCTTTGCGCCACTCACCAACATCGGTCTTATTATTATTGATGAAGAACATGAAGCAACCTATAAACAAGAAGATTACCCACGTTATCATGCACGTGACATTGCATTATGGCGCGCGGATTATCATAACTGCCCGGTCGTGCTCGGTAGTGCGACACCGAACGTTGAAAGTTTTGCCCGCGCTGCCAAAGGGGTGTATGAGCTCGTTCAACTTCCCGAGCGCATCAACCAACAACCGCTACCTTTAGTTGAAGTGGTAGACTTGAAAGATGAACAACGGGCTGGTAATAACAGTTCGTTTTCACGGGTGTTGCTCGAAAAAATTAAAGACCGGCACCAAAAAGGTGAACAGACCGTTTTGATGTTGAATCGACGCGGTTTTGCCTCCTTTGTAATGTGTCGTGATTGCGGTTTTGTGCCTGAATGTCCGCATTGTTCAATCACGTTAACCTATCATAAACGCGGTCATCAGCTTAAGTGCCATTATTGTGGTCATCAAGCGCCAATGCCGCCCACTTGTCCGAGCTGTCAATCGCCTCATATACGGCAATATGGTACCGGGACACAAAAGATAGAAGAAGAACTGCTCGAACTGCTGCCGTCCATTCGAATCATTCGGATGGATGTGGATACGACAACACGCAAAGGCTCGCATGAAAAATTACTCCGCGCCTTTGGAAATAAAGAAGCCGATGTGTTGTTAGGCACGCAAATGATTGCCAAAGGGCTTGATTTTGCGAACATTACATTAGTCGGTGTGTTAAATGGCGATACGGCGTTGAATGTGCCCGATTTTAGGGCGGCGGAACGCACCTTCCAATTGCTCACACAGGTGAGTGGTCGTGCTGGACGGCACCATTTAATAGGTGAAGTTATCGTGCAAACCTTTAATCCGGATCATTACAGCATTCAACTGGCCAAATACCAAAACTACATCGGTTTTTATAACCATGAGATGCAGTTACGGAAGTTAACAGGCTATCCGCCATACTATTTAACAACCTTGGTGCAAGTATCAAGCACCGATGAACGCAAGGGCGAACAGACGATGGCTCAAATTGTTCAATTCTTAAAACGTGAATTAGGAGAGCAAACGATCCTCTTAGGACCGACGCCTGCGCCAATTGCTAAAATAAACAATCGCTACCGCTACCAATGTCTGATAAAATATAAGATAGAACCTGCATTAAGAGAAACGCTTCGACGCGTGCTTGAGTCCTATCAAAAAGAAATACGAAACGGCCTCAGTGTCTCGATCGATTTTGAACCTTATATGATGATGTGAATAAAGGAGAAACAGATGACAAAGATAATCTTTATGGGAACACCTGATTTTGCAGTACCTGTATTACAAAAATTAATAGCGGATCCAACAATTACCATTAACGCAGTGGTAACACAGCCAGATCGTAAAGTCGGACGAAAACATGTGTTAACACCGACGCCTGTTAAACGAGCGGCAGTTGAAGCGGGGTTGCTCGTATTACAACCAGAGAAATTGCGCACATCAGCTGAATTAGAACAGTTGAATGCAATGGAAACGGACTTGTTAATTACGGCAGCCTATGGTCAAATTTTGCCAAACAGCTTGCTCGAAGCACCGCGTCTCGGTGCCATCAATGTGCATGCCTCACTGTTGCCGAAGTTACGAGGTGGAGCACCGATTCATTATGCCTTAATCGAAGGCCACGAGCGAACAGGTGTGACGATTATGTACATGGCAGAAAAACTCGATGCTGGTGCGATTTTAAGCCAGGCAGCGCTACCGATTACTGAAGAAGACAATGTCGGAACATTATTTGAGAAACTGAGCGTCGTTGGTGCTGATTTGTTAGAAGCGACCTTGCCGGCTATTTTAGCTGGTACGATTGAAGTGGTTGAACAAGTTGAAGCAGAGGTAACCTTTGCCCGTAACATTAGCCGTGAACAAGAACGCATCGATTGGACGAAATCAGCCCGCGCTATTTTTAACCATGTGCGTGGGATGAATCCTTTTCCGTCGAGTTTTACGACGTACGAAGGTAAAAACTGGAAACTATGGGAGGTTGTCGAGAGTTTTGAAACAACGACAGCGGCTCCTGGTACAATCGTAAGTGTTGACGGCACCATTCGTGTCGCAGCAGGTGACGGTCAAACAGTCGACATCGTTTTATTCCAACCAGCAGGTAAACAACGGATGACAACAAGTGATTTTTTAAGAGGCTCGGGCAAAGACCTAGAAGCCGGAAAGTGTTTAGGTGAAGTATAGTGGGAACAGTACGTGAGGTATCATTAAGTATTTTAGAAAAAATTGAAAAACAACAGGCATACAGCCATTTATTAATCCATGATGCGATGACAAAAAACAGTGTTAAACCAATTGATAAAGGCTTGTTAACGGAATTAGTATACGGAACAATCCAACGCCAGATGACTTTGGATTTCTATATGGAACAATTTGTGGCAAAACCAGAAAAACTAGAAATCTGGGTCAAAATCTTGTTGCGTGTATCCTTTTACCAATTGTATTTCTTAGATAAGGTACCGGATCATGCTATTGTAAATGAAGCCGTTAATGTCGCTAAAAAACGCGGACATGTTGGCGTTTCAAAATTAGTCAATGGTGTGTTACGGACAGCTATCCGTGAAGGCCAGCCAAATGTGGCTGCCTTAGTGAAGGACCCTATCAAGCGTTTAGCGCTTGATATTTCAGTGCCAATCTGGTTAACCGAGCGTTGGGTCGCGCAATACGGCGTTGAAAAAACCCGCGAAATTGGTGAGGCCTTACTCGTACCACCGCATCAAACCCTTCGTGTGAACCCTTTACGTGGCAACCGTGACGAAATCATTGAAGCGTTACAAGGTGATGGCTATGAAGTCGAAGCGCATCCACTTGTACCTGAAGCAATTATGGTTTTTGGTGGAAACGCCGCGAGCCATGCAATGTTCCAATACGGTGCTTTCTCAATTCAAGATGAAAGCTCGATGTTAGTCGCACATGCTTTACAACCAGAAGCGGGCATGCGTGTTTTAGATGCCTGTGCAGCCCCTGGTGGAAAAACGACACATATCGCCGAATTAATGGGTGATGAAGGTCAAATTGATGCGCTTGATATTCATGCTCACAAAACAAAATTGATTGCCCAAGGTGCAAAACGCCTTGGTCATACGATTATTAAACCGTTCCAAGCGGATGCTCGCCAATACGGCAATGACATTGAGGAAGAAACATACGATCGTATTTTAGTCGATGCCCCATGTAGTGGTTTTGGTGTCATTCGCCGTAAACCAGACATTAAATACCAAAAAACAGCGAAGGATATCGCATCACTCAGCGTCATTCAATATGATATTTTAGCAGCCTTAGCACCACTATTAAAAGTAGGTGGCCGCTTAGTTTATAGTACGTGTACAATCGATGAAAACGAGAACAAAGAAGTTTGGGAACGTTTCTTAGCGGAGCACCCTAACTTTGTGCAAGCACCATTAGCCTTGCCAAATAACATTACGACTGCTGAGCAAACAACCTTACAGTTGTTGCCAGATAATAACTTTAGTGACGGGTTCTATTTATCAGCCTTTACACGCCAATCATAAAACGAGGTGAAAACATGCGTGCAGTTGCTCAAACAGATAAGGGAAAAGTAAGACCGAATAATGAAGACCGTGTGGCGATTATTACCAATCCTACCAATCAACAATTATTTGTCGTTGCTGACGGCATGGGTGGACATCGGGCGGGGCAAATTGCTAGTGAATTAGCAATTAGCTATTTAACGACACATTTTGAGAAATTAATGATTCGAATGGATGAAGATCAGGCGCAGCGGTGGTTGCGTCAAACGATTCAACGGATTAACGATAACGTGTTGCAAGCCGGAGCGTCAAACGAATCGTTAAATGGGATGGGAGCGACAATCGTCTGTGCGATTGACATCGATGAATCGAAAGTTGCCATTGCACACGTGGGAGATAGTCGCGCCTATCTTGTTAATCATCAAACGATGACACAATTAACCGAAGATCATTCATTGGTGGCGATGTTGATGAAAAAAGGAGAAATTACAGCAGATGAAGCAAAAATTCATCCCCGTCGTAATGTCGTGTTACGTTCATTAGGCATGGATGGCTTTGTTGAAGTGGATTGTCAACTTGTATATAAGCGTGAAGACGAACGATTGTTGCTTTGTTCAGATGGTTTAACGAACAAAGTCAGCATTGATGATATTCGTGCGGTTGTCATGGCAGAGGTTTCATTATCACAAAAGGTAACGATGTTGATTCAACAGGCAAATGATAATGGTGGTAATGATAATATTTCAGTCATTATCGCGGAAACCGGCATTGATGAAACTGACGGAGGTGACGACTGATGATAATTGGCAAACGTTTAAGTGGACGTTATGAAATTACTCGTCTGATTGGTACCGGTGGCATGTCGAACGTCTACTTAGCCCGTGATATCATTTTAGAGCGTGATGTAGCCGTTAAGCTGATGCGGATGAGCATGGCAAATGAAGAACAACTCGTTCGTCGGTTCAGGCGTGAAGCCCAGGCGACAACACAATTGATGCATCCTCATATTGTTGATATTTTTGATGTCGATGAAGATCACGATAATCATTTTATTGTAATGGAATACATCGATGGAATGGATTTGAAAGCCTATATTAATAAAAAAGGGCGGTTACCGTTACCTCAAGTTATTACAATCATGAATCAAATTTTAGGGGCGATTGCACATGCCCATCATCAACAAATTATTCACCGTGATATTAAACCGCAAAACGTTTTGATTAATCATGAGGGAACTGCGAAAATTACTGATTTTGGGATTGCAATGGCATTGTTTGAAACATCGATGACTCAAACCAATACAACTTTAGGTTCAGTCCATTATTTATCGCCAGAACAAGCGCGTGGAGGTATCGCAACGACGAAGTCGGATGTCTATTCGTTAGGCATTATGTTGTATGAGATGTTAACAGGGAAATTACCGTTTGATGGTGAATCAGCGGTTGCGATTGCGATTCAACAACTACAATCGCCGATGCCCTTATTAGCCGATGAATTACCATCGGCACCAATGAGCTTGCAAAATATTGTGATGAAGGCAACGGCGAAAGATGCCGCTAATCGTTATCTGTCAGTTGAAGAGATGCAGGCTGATTTAGCGACTGCACTGCAACCAAGTCGTATTAACGAAGCGCCTTATGACATTCATAAAATGGATTATGATGAAACGCAGACAATTCCACTACCATCGAGCATTATTAAAGAAAAAATTGCTGATATTGAAAAATTGTCTGCTCAGAAACCACCTGCTAAGCGTAAGCCAGCGGTCATTCCAAAAGATAAAACCGGTTGAAAAAAAAGAAAAAAAAGCAAGCAAAAAAGATGGCTCATAATAATACTAATCGTGGCTTTAATTGCTTTGGCAGCAACTTATTTTTATTATCAATCACAAAAAACCTATGCAGTGGCAGATGTCACTGATGTATCCCAACAAGTTGCAATTTCGCGTTTGCAAAAGGATGGATTCCACATTGGAAAAACCATTGAGGAGCATAGTGAAAAGGTGAAAAAAGGGCTATATTATTAAGACTGATCCACCAGCGGATAAAAAAGTCAAAAAAGGCACAAAAATCGATTTGTATATTTCAATTGGTAAAGAAGAAGTAACCGTGGAAGATTACCGTGGTGAGAATGCTAATGAAATGAAAAAAGAACTTGAAAAGATAGGATTTAAGAAAGTGAAAACCGTGGCAATCACAAACGATACTGTCAATGTCGGTGAAGTCACTGGGCAAAGTATTCAAGCAGGTCTCAAAGTTGTCCCGAGTGAAACGACGATTGAGCTCGAGTATAGTTCGGGACCAGAGGACATCGTTTTAAAAGATTTAACGGGCTATAATACGAATTCTGTCAAAGCTTATGCCTTAGAAAATGGCTTTGAGTTAACGATAAAAGAGGCTTTTTCAGATGATATCGAAGTCGACCAAGTAGTATCACAAGAACCCGCAGCTGGAAATTCCTTGAAAGCTGGTGCGCCACTCAAAGTGATAATTTCAAAAGGTGTAGAAAATCCCGATAAGACGGTGGAACGTAAGATTAAGCTTGTTTATACGGGTGAAATTATTGAAGCCAGTAGCGAGCATGAAAGTACAAATAATGACGCTGAGGATGACACTACCGAAGCAAGCTCAGCATCATCTGAACCAACGCGCACGCCACAAACAATTAAGGTGTACTTAAAGGATAAGACGCATAAACTTACAGATGTTTACAAAACATTAACGATTACTGAAGATACTGAGATTACCTTGTTGTTTGACTTAGTAGCCGATACTGAAGGAGCTTATAAAATCGAACGTGATGATAAAAACATCGAACAAGAAACAGTCGGATATAAATAAAACTAAAGGAGTGAGAGTTTGTATAAAGGTCGAATTGTGAAGGCATTAAGCGGTTTTTATTATGTCGAAACGGCAGAAAAAGAACTGTACCAAACACGGGCACGAGGCAATTTTCGCGCAAGTGGGATTACACCTCTTGTAGGGGATTGGGTCGAGTTTCAAGCGGAGAATAAAAAAGAGGGTTACATTTTGGCAATGGGCAAGCGCGATAATGCGTTTGTGAGACCGCCGATTGCAAACGTGGATCAAGTTTGGTTGTTTTTTTCGGCGGCAGAACCGGATCTTTCAACGACATTAATGGACCGCTTTTTAGTAGCAATTGAGAAAGAAGACGTTACTCCCTTAATTTTCATTACGAAAATGGATTTACTCACTGCCGAGAAACAGCTTGAAATTAAGCAAACCACTGCAGTTTATGAAAAGATGGGTTATCAGGTCATCATCTTAAATGATTATGAACCGGCTGCGCTTACCGAGAAAGCAAAAAAAACTTCTCGGACACTCGATGTGTGTGATTGCTGGTCAATCAGGTGTCGGAAAATCAACCTTTTTAAACTCGCTACATCCCAATTGGAAACTTGAAACCGGTGTGATTTCGCAAGCTTTAAACCGCGGGAAACACACCACTCGTCATGTGGAGTTATTGCCATTTGGAGCTGGTTATATAGCCGATACACCTGGGTTTAGTCAAATCGATATTACCGATTTAACACCTGAAGGTTTGGGCTATTGTTTCCCCGACTTTTTGCAACAAGGCTCATGTAAATACCGTGGTTGTGTGCATCAAAATGAACCTCATTGTCAGGTGAAAGCAGCAGTTGAAACTGGTGAGATAGCCGCTTTTCGCTTTAAACACTATGCATCGTTTTTAATTGAAATCCAACAAAAAAAAACGGAGGTACTAATTATGAATAAAATAGCCCCATCAATCTTAAGTGCTGATTTTTCGAAACTTGGTGAAGAAATTATTGCGGTCGAACAAGCTGGTGCTGACTACATTCACATTGATGTAATGGATGGTCAATTCGTGCCAAACATAACCTTTGGACCTAACGTCGTTGAAGCGGTTCGTCCGACAACAAAACTACCGTTAGATGTCCATTTAATGATTGTTGATCCAGACCGTTATATCGGTGATTATGCGCGTGCTGGTGCCGATATTATTAGTGTTCATGTTGAAGCGTGTCCCCATATTCATCGCACAATTCAATTGATTCATAGTTTTGGTGTCAAAGCGGGAGTTGTCATCAATCCTGGAACATCGTTAGACAGCCTGAAATACATTTTGAACGATGTCGATCTCGTGTTAATTATGACCGTGAACCCCGGCTTTGGTGGCCAATCGTTTATCGAAGAAATGATACCGAAAATGGTTGAACTTAAAGAAATGATTGCTGCCACAGGTAAGAAAATTGAAATTGAAGTTGACGGTGGGATTAATGAGCAAACAGCGAAACGTTGTGCCGCAGCTGGTGTCGATGTCTTTGTTGCCGGTTCATACATTTATAACAAGGAAGATCGTAAAGCCGCAATTACGTCATTGAGAAACGCTATTAACTAAGGAGGCGACTGATGCGCATTTGTTTATTATTAGGCGGACCACTCGCCAATGTCCCCGATTTATCACCTTATAAAGCCGATTATTGGATAGGAATTGATCGTGGCGCTTTGCGTCTACTTAATCAAGGCATTATGCCACAAACGGCCTTAGGTGACTTTGATTCTTTATCGACCAAAGAGTTAGTGTTTGTGCGCGAGCAAGTCACTACGGTAAAGCAATATCCCGCTGAAAAAGATCAAACTGACGCGATGATTGGGGTGTTGTATGCCTTGGCACAACAACCGGATGAAATCCTGATTTTTGGGGCGACAGGTGGTCGGATGGATCACTTGTTAGCGAACTTATTCATGCTAACCTATGATGAGTATCAGGCAGCGATTCCGTTGACAACCTTTATTGATAAACAAAATCGGTTTAAACTGTATCAACCGGGGAAATATGCCATCACGAAAGAAGATGGCATGACCTATGTTGCATTCACAGTGGTGAGTGATAAGGTTGATGGCTTAACGCTTGAAGGGTTTAAATATCCGTTAACGAATGCGAGTTATCGGTTCGGTTCGGCCTTATCAAGCAATGAATTCATTGAGCGCGAAGGTGTGCTAGCCTTCTCGAACGGACTAATTTTAATGAGTCAGAGTAAAGATTAAACGATGATGTGAAAAAGTTAAGCTCAGTTAAAGAGGCTTAACTTTTTTGCGTTATTGCTAACGATTAACTGTGTTATACTAATAATGGTTACAAATAGTCAAAGGTCACAGAGGAGGTAGTTAAATGACGTTATCTATAAAGAAAGTGACAAAAAAATATAGTGATTTGACAGCTGTTAACGCGATTGATTTTACGATTGATGCCGGTGAGATTTTTGGTCTAATCGGTCAAAATGGTGCAGGCAAAACCACCACATTTCGAATGATTTTAAACCTGCAAGCGGCAACTGCAGGTGATATTAGTTGGCAGGGAAAACCTATCAACCAGTTAAACCGTGACTTACTCGGATACTTACCCGAAGAACGCGGGATTTTTCCACAAATGACAGTCGAAAAACAACTGTATTTTTTTGGGGAATTACATGGCAAACGTAAAAAAGACTTGAAACCAGTGATTGATTATTGGCTTGAACGGTTTGATTTGAACGATAAACGCCAAGCCAAGGCTGAAACGTTATCGAAAGGCAATCAACAGAAGGTTCAGTTGTTGGCGAGTTTCATTCATCAACCACAGTTTTTAATTTTGGACGAGCCATTTAGTGGGTTAGATCCCGTTAATAGAGAATTATTGATGACGGCAATTATCGATTTACGGGATCAAGGGATGACGATTTTATTTTCGAGTCATCAAATGGATAATGTGGAGGAACTGTGTGACCGCCTTTGTATTTTGAAAAAAGGAGAAATGCTTTTTTCGGGAGCATTACAAGACCTAAAACAACAGTATGGTAAGGTAAATTTGCGTGTGCGTTCGTCTTTAACTGCGGCTGAATTAGCAAATTTAACAGGCGTAGTTAACGTTGTAACGACCAAAGATGGCTATACACTGCGTCTCGCAGATGAATCTTATGGTCCAGCTCTTTTCGAACAAATAGGCGACGGAGCGTATATCGAAAAATTCAGTATGGATTATTTGTCGCTCGATGAACTTTTTAAATTGAAGGTAGGTGAGGGCAATGAATAAGACATGGTTATTGTTCAAACAAAATTACATACAGAAATTGCGTGGAAAAGCCTTTTTAGTAATGACACTCCTCTATATGGCAGTAATTATAGTGGCTGTCAACTGGCAAAGTTTAAGCGCCTTAATCACCAGTGATGAAGAAGTTAAGATTGCTTTAATAAACGCAACCGAGCAGGCGCAACCGAGCTTTGAATCGTTGCCTAACCTCCGTTATGTGGCTGTAACTGAGTCGCCCGCCGTTGTGAATAAAGCGATTAAAAAAGGCACCTATGATGCCGGTCTGTATTTAGCGGATGAAAACGGGCAATTAAAGGCGCAGTTCGTCACTTACGATGATCCAAAATTAGCAACACAACAAGCGGTTGAAGCATCACTGTCAGAGGCGACTAAGTTGTATCTTATGAATCAATTACAACTTAAACCCGAACAAGTTAAGCAGTTAACGAACGCGACAGTCTCGCTTGATGAAGTTTCATTAAAGGAAAGTAATGGTAAATCGGCGACTGATAAAGTGGTCGGCATTGCGGTCTCTTATGTCGTAGGTTTCTTAATATATATCTTCGTGATGACCTATTCGTCGATGATTACGACAGATATTGCCTCTGAAAAAGGGTCACGTGTGTTAGAAGTTTTAATGTCAGCAGCACGTCCTTCGCAACATCTTGTGGCAAAAATCAGCTCGACACTTGCAGTGGGATTAACGCAGGTGAGTCTCATTATCCTAACAGCCATAATTGCCTTGAAACTGGGGAACACGTCACTGTGGCACCGTGCGACAGAGCTTATGCACGAAATCTCATTAACTTATTTCGTGATAACGGCAGGTTTTTTCTTGTTCACGTTAAGCTTGTACTTGGTAATAGGCGCCTTTACAGGGTCGCTTGTTTCGAAAGTAGAAGAGGCAAGTCAAGCAGCTTTACCAGGAATGATGCTTATTATGGCAGGCCTGTTTAGCATGATCTATGGGATGTCTAATCCTGATGCCTTCATTATCAAAGTGTTGTCATTTGTACCGTTCACCGCAGGCTTTATTATGCCGCTGCGCTTCAGTGCCACTGATATAGGACTCATACCGGCATTGATAGCACTCGTGCTTTTAATTGTTACAGTCGTCGTGTTGTTTATCTTTACGAACGCGATGTATCGTCGGAGCGTCTTATCTTATAGCTCGGGTAGCCTAATCCAAAAAGTTAAAAACATTTTAAAATTCACTACATAAAGTGAAAGTGGAATTAACTTGGTAAAGGCAACTAAATTGGAGGATTTGAAAAGCTGGCTTTTGTAGTGGTGACATTCTGTTCTTATTACTGTAATCAACTATTTGCCCGATTTGGCGTAATGCGCTTAATCGGGCTTTTTTTTGCCAAAAAAAAAGTCACCCTCATAAAGAGGGTGACTAAATCGTAAAATTAAACACGTTCAACTTTACCTGATTTTAATGCACGAGTTGAAACCCATACTTTTTTAGGTTTACCATCAACAAGGATACGAACTTTTTGTAAGTTTGCTTTCCAAGTACGACGGTTTGCGTTTAAAGCGTGAGAACGACGGTTACCTGCTGAAGTTTTACGTCCAGTAATTACACATACTTTTGCCATTTTAGAATTTCCTCCTTTACAAAGATGCTAGTACTTTTCAGTCGCATCATAAATAATTGTATAAGACTCTATACGATTCGGTGTTCTAACACACTTTATTAATTTATCATATAACCCAATGCTTTGCAAGTGAAAATCACTTATCTATAAAGTTTTTTTACTTGACAGCTGTTTATTGTTAGATGTACTTTATTTATATGTACGACTAGTGTAAAATGAAGTGGATAGGTAAGCAGTAAGCAAATAGGGAGGAATGAGTATGTCTATGGAAATTGAAACAAAACTCGGACAAATTGAAATCGCTGACGAAGTAATCGCAACAATTGCGTCGGATAGTGCAACAAATCAAGTTGGCGTGATAGGCATGACTTCTAAAAAATACATCCGTGACAGTTTTAATGAAATGCTAAAAAAAAGAAAAACAACTCTAAAGGCGTTGTTGTTACTAAAACAGAAGCAGGTTATGTGGTCGATGTTTATGTTGTTGTCACATACGGTGTGAAAATTTCAGAAGTTGCTCGTAATATTCAAGAAAACATCAAGTATAATTTAGGCAAACAATTGAACATTGAGGCAAACGAAATTAATGTGTATGTTCAAGGTGTGCGACTATTGAATGATTAGTCTAACAGACTAAAGAGGAGGATAATCACAAGTGATTATAAAGACAATTAACGGTGATAAATTAGCAGCAATGATCGCCCAAGGTGCAGTACAACTTGCTGCCAATGCAGAGTACGTCAATTCATTGAATGTGTTCCCTGTTCCGGATGGCGACACCGGTTCGAACATGAGCATGACCTTAACATCGGGAACTGAAGAAGTGGCAAAATTTGACCATACGACAGTTGCGCAGGTTGGTAAACATTTATCAAAAGGATTATTAATGGGTGCCCGTGGTAACTCGGGTGTTATTTTATCGCAGTTGTTCCGTGGCTTTTCTAAAACAATCGAAGATAAAACTGAAATCAACGCCAGTGGCTTAGCTGCTGCCTTTGATAACGGCGTTAAAACAGCATACAAAGCTGTGATGAAACCAGTCGAAGGAACGATTTTAACCGTGGCTCGTCTGGCGGCTGAAGCAGGCGTTGTTGCCGTTGAATCGGGAATCGAAGATGTGGTGGAATTAATGACCATTATTGCTGAAGCTGGCGAAGTTGCTCTTGCATCGACACCTGACTTACTACCTGTATTAAAAGAAGTGGGGGTTGTTGATAGTGGGGGCCAAGGCTTACAAATCGTCTATAATGCCTTTTTAGCAGAATTAAAAGGTGAAGCACAGGCTGAAGCGTTAAAACCGACTTCATTGTCAAACTTAGTTACGATTGAACATGAAAACACTGTCAATGAGTACATGAATCCAGAAGACATTAAGTTTGGTTACTGTACTGAAATTATGGTGTCAATTAATAATATCGATGAAAAACCGTTTGACGAGGAAGAATTCCGTAATACCTTAGCTGAGTACGGGGATTCACTGATTGTTATTGCTGATGATGAAGTGGCGAAAGTGCATGTGCATTCAAATACACCAGGTCAAGTCATTGACTATGGTCAATCATTTGGTCCGTTGCTTAAAATCAAAGTGGATAATATGCGTGAGCAAAATTCAAACTTACAAGATAAACAACAGACCCAAGCACCACAAAAAGATGTGGCCGTAGTAGCTGTTTCATCAGGTGCTGGTTTAGATACGATTTTTAAAAGTCTGAACGTTGATGTGATTGTCTCTGGTGGTCAAACAATGAACCCAAGTACAGCCGATTTACTAGCCGCTGTAAAAGAGGCGAATGCTAAACATGTCATTATCTTACCAAATAATAAAAATATTGTGATGGCAGCTGAGCAAGCGGTGGAGTTAGCCGAAGAAGCGCAGGTGGCCGTTGTTAAGTCGAAAACGATTCAACAAGGCTTAGTCGCTTGTTTTGCTTACATGCCAGAAGCGTCATTTAGCGAAAACCAAGCTGCGATGTCAATCGCACTTGAGAATGTTAGCAGCGGTGCGATTACAACAGCCGTACGTGATACTGAAATTAAAGGTGTTACGATTGCGAAGGATGATTTTATGGGGATAGTTGATGGCACAATTGTGTTATCAGAACAAGACCGTGAAGTCGTTGCGTTAGCAACCTTAAGCCAAATGATTGATGAAGATTCAGAAATTGTGACGATTATCGTGGGTGAAGAAGCGACTGTAGCGACAGCAGAAGCTCTCGCTACAAAGATTGCCGCACAATTCGAAGACGTTGAAATCGAAGTGAAAGAAGGAAACCAAGCGGTTTATCCTTATTTATTCGCAGTCGAATAAGAGGCGTCAAATAAAAAAGGTTCATCGCATACGTGTGGTGGGCTTTTTTTATATGAGAGAGGAGGAAGAAGATGGGAAACGCCACAATACCATTAAACCAAGTGAAGGGGATTGGCCCGAGCGCCCAAGAAAAGCTTCAGAAACTTGAAATTGAGACCGTCGCTGAGCTATTCGACTATTTCCCGTTTCGATACGAGACAAATGAGGAAGTCGATTTAAGTGTGGCTCCTAACGAAGCACGTGTCAATGTGGTAGGAGAAATTGTGACGCCTGCTGTTGTCAGTTACTTCGGTCAAAAACGAAATCGTTTGAGTTTCAAATTAAAGGTGGCGCATCTTGTCATACAGATTACCTTCTTTAATCAAGGCTATCTCAAAGCAAAACTTAATGTTGGTGATAGCATTCGAATTATTGGTAAATGGGATCGTCAACGCCAAGCAATTTCAGCCTCTAAATACGCGATGGCTGACGAAACGACTGCAACGGTTGATGACAAGAAAATGGAGCCGGTCTACTCAATGACTGAGGGAGTGAAGCAAAGTCAATTTCAAAAATGGTTACGCACAACATGGGAGCAGTATCAGCACACGATTGAAGAATATCTCCCGCCCACGCTCATTAACCGATACCAATTGCTCAATCGTCATGCGGCCTATGAAGCAATTCATTTCCCGACTGATCTACAGCAATTGAAACAGGCGCGACGACGCTATACGTATGAGGAATTGTTACTGTTTCAGTTGAAGTTACAGTTGATGCGGCAACGAGAAAAAGAACAGAGTGGCGGTATTTCGATTAAATACGAGGTACAAGCGCTGCGTACGTATATCGCTTCTTTGCCCTTTGAATTGACGGGGGCGCAAAAGCGTGTTGTCAACGAAATTTGTGGCGATCTGCTGTCTGCCACCCACATGAATCGGCTATTGCAGGGTGATGTTGGATCAGGTAAAACCGTCGTTGCTTCGATTGCGATTTTTGCAACGGTTAATGCAGGTTATCAAGCGGCCTTAATGGTGCCAACTGAAATATTAGCGGAACAACATTTCGCGGAGTTGACACGTTTGTTAACGCCGTTTGGCATCGAAGTTGCATTGTTAACAGGTTCTACGAAAGCAAAAAATCGTCGTGTGTTGCATGAACGGATGGCGAGTGGTGCCCTCCACGTGTTAATCGGAACGCATGCTTTAATCCAAGATGATGTCGTCTATCACCGTCTCGGACTCGTTGTTACGGATGAACAACATCGTTTTGGTGTGAAACAACGACGTGCCTTTCGTGAAAAGGGCGAACAGCCTGATGTGTTATTTATGACAGCAACACCGATTCCACGTACATTAGCAATTACGGTCTTCGGTGAGATGGATGTGAGTGTTATTAATGAGCTGCCAGCCGGTCGCAAACCGATTGAAACACGCTGGTTTAAACATGAACAAATGGCTGATGTATTAGCCTTTACCCGCCGTGAAATAGCCGAAGGCCGCCAAGTTTATATGGTAGCACCTCTAATCGAAGAGTCAGAAAACATGGATTTACAAAATGCATTTGATTTGCATGCCCAAATGCAACAATACTTTGGGGCAGCGATTCCAATTGGTCTCATGCATGGTCGCTTGAAAGCGGTTGAAAAAGAAGAGGTCATGCATGCTTTTGAAGCGGATGAAATAAAAATGTTGGTGACAACAACGGTCATCGAAGTTGGTGTCAATGTTCCGAATGCGAGTACAATGATTATTTACGATGCCGAGCGGTTTGGTTTGAGCCAACTACATCAGCTCCGCGGCCGTGTCGGGCGAGGTGGGTATCAATCGTATTGTTTCTTAATCGCTGACCCGAAATCAGAAAATGGTAAAGAACGGATGCAAATTATGACGGAATCGAACGATGGTTTTGTTATATCACAGCGCGACCTTGAATTACGCGGGGCCGGCGACTTTTTCGGCAATAAACAAAGTGGCGTGCCCCAGTTTAAAGTGGCTGACTTAGTTGAAGATTACAGGGTATTAGAAGTGGCCCGAACCGATGCCATCCAGATCATTAGCGAGCGTTTATTAACACAACCGGATTACGAGCGTTTGGCTCAAAAGGTCCAATGGCAGTTACAGGCTGAAGCTACTAAAATTGATTGATTGGTTAATAAATCCTCGTGTTTTAAAGCGATGGCTTGCGACACTAGTCGTTTATTTGTATAATAAAAAAGAGGTTGTTATTGACTATTAGTAACAAGTACTAAAAAGTGCTCAAGAATGGAGACTCGGCTATGAAAAAACATCCTAAAAAAGAGCGTCAACGCCTACTCGTTGAAACGATCGAACGCAATCCGTTCACCACTGATGATATGCTTGCTGCTCAGTTTAATGTGAGCGTGCAAACCATTCGACTTGATCGGATGGAAATTGGAATTCCAGAATTACGTAAACGGGTGGAAGATGTTGCAAACCGTCAGTTCCAAAATGAGGTGCGCTCATTGCCGCTCGAAGATATTATTGGTGATATTATTGATTTGGAACTTGATCAGCGTGCCATCTCAATTTTTACGATTGAGGAAGAGCATGTTTTTCAGCGTAATCAAATTGCCCGCGGTCACTATTTATTTGCTCAAGCGAATTCGTTAGCCGTTGCCGTCATGGGCAGCGATAGCGCCTTAACCGCTCGTGCGAATGTGACCTTTATTCAACCAGCTAAATTAGGCCAACGAGTCGTTTGCAAGGTCAGTGTTAGTGCGCGCGATGATGCGTCTAAAAAAACGTTGCGGACAGTAAAAGTCGAAAGTTATGTGAATAACCATATTGTTTTAAAAGGAACATTTGAAATGTATCCAGAAGTAGAAGCTAATTAGGTAACCATATGAAGGAGACGAAGTAGATGAAAATCGCAATTGATGCAATGGGTGGCGATCACGCACCACAAGCAATCGTTGAAGGTGTCGTTCACGCCGCCAAAAAAACAACCGGAAACTGCGTTTGTTTTATACGGAGACAGTAGTAAAATCGCACCTTATTTAGAATATTTGGCTAATGTTGAGGTTGTTCATACGTCAGAAAAGATTGAAAGTACCGACAGTCCCGTTGAAGCAGTACGGAAGAAAAAAACAAGCCTCAATGGTGTTAGCGGCAGCCGCAGTGAAACAAGGTGTGGCTGATGCCTGTATTTCTGCTGGGAATACAGGAGCTCTGATGGCGGCTGGTTTATTCGTCGTCGGACGGATGAAAGGGATTAAGCGCCCAGCACTGGCACCAACGATTCCAACGACTGATGGCAAAGGATTTGTCTTGCTTGATGCAGGGGCTAATGCAGATGCAAAACCCGAACATCTTCTCCAGTTTGGGATGATGGGGTCTGCCTACGTTTCTGCCGTTGAAAAAATTACCAAGCCACGTGTTGGCTTACTAAATATCGGTACAGAGTCGAATAAAGGCACCGATTTAACAAAGGGAGCTTATGTTTTACTCGAACAAAATACTCAAATTAACTTTGTTGGAAATGTCGAGGCCCGCGATTTACTAAGTGGCGTCGCTGATGTTGTGGTGACCGATGGTTTTACTGGCAACATGGTGTTAAAAACAATTGAAGGTACAGCTGGTAGCTTAATGAAAATGGTTAAGGGTGCAATGACAGCAACACCTCTTAGTAAACTCGGTGCGCTAACGATGAAAAAGGGAGTCTATCAAATTAAAGATATGATGGATTACAGCAATTACGGCGGTGCTTGCTTATTTGGTTTAGCAGGTACGGTTGTAAAGGCACATGGCTCATCTAATGCCCACGCGATTGAAACAACGGTAGCACAGGTTATCGCAATGGTTGAAGGTAATATCATTGGTAAAATAAATGAGTCACTGGAACAATCGAAAAAGGAGGAACAAATTAATGAGTAAAGTAGCATTTGTCTTTCCCGGACAAGGGTCACAGGTAGTTGGCATGGGGATGGATTTATATGAGCAAGATCAATTGGCTAAACAGGTGTTTGATGAGGCGAATGCCTTACTGCCATTTGACTTAGTCGATGTGATTAAAAATGGGACGGCTGATGATTTGAAGGCATCTCGGGTGGCTCAACCGGCTTTAGTTACGACGAGTGCAGCATTTTTAGCCGTCTTAGCAGCGGCGGGGGTGACTGCTGATTATGTTGCTGGCCATAGTTTAGGTGAATACAGTGCGCTTGTGGCAGCACAGGTTTTACCAAGTGCAACTGCCGCCCAACTCGTTAATAGACGGGGGGAACTAATGGAAGCGGCAGCAACGGGAGCAATGGCTGCTGTCATGGGAACAGCAGAAACCGATTTAGAAGCCATTTTAGCAACCGCCCGTGCGACCAGTGATGAAGTTGTTCAGTTAGCGAACTTAAATTGCCCAGGACAACTCGTTATTTCAGGTACAGTCGCAGGAATCGAAGCGGCACAGTTGGCAGCGAAAGAAGCAGGTGTTAAACGGGTTATTCCGCTTAAAGTGAGTGGACCGTTCCACTCGGAACTGATGGCGCCGGCTGCAACTGAGTTTGCGACTGTGTTAGCCCAAACAACGTTTGCTGACGCGATACTGCCTGTCATTACAAATGTTGATGCGATGGCAACTACCGCCGCGGCTGACTTCAAGGTGAAACTTGAACAACAACTAACCGCTCCTGTACAATGGATTAACACAATGGATTATTTAATTAAACAAGGTGTTGAAACGATTGTTGAGATTGGTGCAGGTAAGGTATTAGCAGGTCTAATGAAAAAGATGAATCGTTCGATTACTATTTATAACGTGCAGGATGTTGCCTCACTTGAAGCAACGATTGCCGAATTAGGAGGAAAATAAATGGAACTAGCAAATAAAGTAGCGATTGTTACTGGTGCCTCGCGCGGAATTGGTCAAGCGATTGCATTTAAATTAGCGGCACTCGGCGCAAAAGTGGTTGTTAACTTTGCTGGAAACGTTACAGCAGCAGATGAGACAGTTGCTAAAATCAAAGCGGATTACGGCGTTGATGCACTAGCGATTCAAGCGAACGTGGCCGAAGAAGAAGAGGTGAAACGACTATTTAAAGAAACGTTGACAGCCTTCGGTCAAGTCGATATTTTAATTAACAATGCAGGTATTACCCGTGACAATTTATTAATGCGAATGAAAGTATCTGAGTTTGATGATGTGATTAATGCAAACCTACGCGGTACGTTCTTATGTGTTAAAGCTGCGGCACGTCCGATGATGAAACAACGCTCAGGTGTGATTGTCAATATGGCTTCAGTGGTTGGTCTGACTGGTAATGCTGGGCAAGCAAACTATGTTGCAAGTAAAGCGGGTGTCATCGGTTTAACAAAAACAGCTGCCCGTGAATTAGCACCACGTGGCATTCGTGTGAATGCTGTGGCGCCTGGTTTTATCGATACCGATATGACTGTTGATCTACCGACAGAAGTGAAGGATGCGATGCTTGCTCAAATTCCGTTAGCAACAATGGGTAACACGCAAAATATTGCAGATGTTGTGGCCTTTCTTGTATCTGATGCGAGTGCCTATATGACGGGACAAACGTTATCCGTTGACGGCGGAATGGCAATGTAACTGTTTGTTTGAAAAAAAGCAGGCTGAAATAACGGTAAAAGCACGCTTATCTTTAAAAAAACCTTTATAAATCCCTTTGAATCAACTATAATAACTGAAGGGAGGTGAAATATAACATGGCTGAAAACATTTTTGATAAAGTAAAAGAAATCGTTATTGATCGCTTAGACGTAGATGAATCTAAAGTTACTGCTGAAGCTTCTTTCAAAGAAGACTTAGAAGCAGATTCACTTGAAATCGTAGAATTAGTAATGGAATTTGAAGACGTATTTGACACTGAAATTTCTGATGAAGCATCTAAAGAGATTCTTACAGTAGGTGATGCAGTAAAATACATTGAAGAAAACGCATAAGCAACACGCATAAAAAATGATGAGGGTTCGTTATTTAGTGATACAACTACATAACAGCCCTCACTCATTTTATAAAAAGGAGAATCGCGATGAAAACATTACAAGCGTTACAAGAACAGGTACAGATTACATTTAAACAAGAGGCATTACTTGAACAAGCCTTCACGCATGCTTCTTATTTGAATGAAAATCGCACAAAAGAGGGCAAACACTATGAACGGCTCGAATTTTTAGGTGATGCAGTGCTTGAATTGACCGTTTCGGATTATTTATTTAACCGTTACCCTGAACGACCAGAAGGTCAATTGACTAAATTGCGAGCGGCCTGTGTTTGTGAAGGCGCCCTCGTTATTTATGCGAATGAATTACAATTAAGCGATTATTTCCGGATTGGTCGCGGTGAAGAAAATGCCGGTGGGCGGACGCGTGAAGCGTTGATTGCCGATATTTTTGAAGCGTTTGTCGGTGCGATGTATTTAAGCGAAGGTATCGAGGTTGTACGTGAATTTCTTGGTAAAGTCGTTTTCCCAAAAATTGATCAAGGTATGTTCGAAGCCAATAATGACTATAAGACACTCTTACAAGAGTGGTTACAACAAGATGGCGATATAAAGATTGTCTATCAATTGCTAGCAGAAGATGGACCTGCCCATGATAAAGCCTTTAAAGTACGTCTGTTCGTCAATGATGAACCACAGACGTTTGGTGAGGGACGGACTAAAAAAATAGCAGAGCAAGCGGCAGCCCAAGCAGCATTGGCAGCCTATCAAACAAAGATTAACAACTAAGGAGTGACAGTCGCAATGCAATTAAAACGTTTAGAGATGAATGGGTTCAAGTCATTTGCAGAAAAAGTAGCGGTTGATTTTGTACCTGGTATTACGGCTGTTGTCGGACCAAACGGTAGTGGTAAAAGTAATGTCACAGAAGCCATCCGTTGGGTGCTCGGTGAACAATCAGCGAAGGCATTACGTGGTGGTAAAATGAGTGACATTATCTTTTCAGGTAGCGACACACGCGCAGCGATTAATATTGCCGAAGTCACGCTCGTATTTGATAACGAAGACGGTTTTTTACCCGATGATCATACTGAGGTTAGTGTAACGCGTCGTGTGTATCGTAATGGTGATAGCGAGTTTGAAATTAATCAACAGCCTTGTCGTCTCAAGGATATCGTTGAACTTTTTATGGATTCAGGCTTAGGGCGGGAATCGTTCTCGATTGTTTCTCAAGGTAAAATCGATAGTATTTTAAATAGTAAACCAACGGATCGCCGTCTCATTTTTGAAGAAGCAGCCGGTGTCTTAAAATATAAATCACGTAAAAAACAAGCGGAAGCAAAATTGCTCGAAACAGATGAGAACTTAAACCGTGTGCAAGATATTTTGTTCGAGTTACAAGACCAAGTGGAGCCGCTTGAAATTCAAGCAGCGATTGCCAAAGACTATTTGGCTCAAAAAGAAACGCTTGAGACCTTTGAAGTCGGCGTTCTAGCGGATGAAATTCAAACATTGACACAGGCAACTGACAAAACGACAGTCGCCCTTCATCAATGGCAGGCGAAGCTGAGTGAGAGCAAGGCGAAAGCCGACACGTTATTAAAACAATGGCAGGCGAAGAAAACGTTATTTGCTGAAGTAACAACTGAGGCAGATACGGTGCAAGAGCAACTCGTGGAAACAACGCGTTTACTCGAACGAGCGAATGGTCAATGTGAGGTTTTAAAAGAACGGGCCTTGCACGGTCAAGCGAATGATTCCGAAGTTGTCGAACAATTGGAGGCAGTCACCGCAGTATTAGCAACAGCAAATAATCAACTAGCTGAGCAACAACAGCTGTATGATACGCTATTAGCTAAGGTTATTTTGATGCGTCAATCGGTGCAACAATTACAAAATTTTGTCGATGGCAAGGTCGAATGGACACCTGCTAAAATTGAGCGTTTGAAAAATGATTACATCGACTTACGTCACGAACAAACAACTTTGAAAAATGAAAATGCCTTTATGACGAAGCAACATGAACAAAATAAACATCGTTTAGATAAACTGCGCTCAGAAAATGCGGCTGTAATTGAAAACAGAGCTGCAGCCACCGCCCAACAAGCAGAAAAGCAAGCGCTGTTAGGTGAACAAACAACCGCAATTGAGCAAAAACGGGCGCAATACGAACAATTAACAAACACATTACACACCGCCGAAGCGGCAGCTGCTCAGGCTGATTCGCAGTTGTATAAGGCGTATGAAATGCGTCAGCATGCAAAGGCGAAACATGATACACTCGTGGATTTAGAAAATGATTACGCGGGCTACTACCAAGGGGTTAAGATGTTGCTCAAAGAGCGTCATCGTTTTGGCGGCCTAGTGGGAGCTGTCGCTGAACAAGTCACTATACCGTCGCAGTATGAAACCGCGATTGATATTGCCTTAGGCGCTAGCGCCCAACATTTAATTGTTGAAAACGAGCAAACAGCTCGTGAAGGGATTGCGTACTTAAAGGCGAATCACCTCGGTCGTGCAACCTTCTTACCGATAACAACAATCAAACCACGGATCATGCCACAAGATCTTAAACAACGCTTGGTGCAGCATGAAGGCTTCATTGGCATCGGGTCGGAATTAGTCACAATCGATGCCCGCTATCAAGTGATTGTTGGTAACCTCCTCGGTCAAGTAATTATTGCATCTGATTTAATCAATGCCAATCAGCTGGCTAAACTGATCAATCATCGCTTTCGTATTGTCACACTCGAAGGCGACGTAGTGAATCCTGGTGGTTCAATGACTGGTGGGGCAATGAAACAAAATAAAGCACCATTGTTAGGCCGTAAAAGTGAGATTGCCTCATTGGCGGCTAAACTTGTTCAAATGGAGGCGGTTATTAGCCAACTCGAACAAAAAGTCACAGCCCTCAAGGCGGAAGTGACAGCTACGCGTGACCAACGTGAAGCACTCCGATCTGAAGGAGAACGCCTGAACTATGAAGTGAAACGAATTGAAGAAGACATCGCTGCGACGCAAACTGCAATGTCGCGTATTAATGAAAATATGCATATATTTGATTTCGATGTGAAGGAACTCGTCGATGAAAATGCGTCATTAATAAGCAAAATGGCTGCAAATGAAGCGAAGATGGCTGAAATGACAACGACTTTAGCGAGCCAAGAAAGCGCGATTGAACAGGCAACCCAAAGTCAAAATATGGCTGATGAACAACGGGCCGAACACGTGCAACGTTTAACGGATCAGAAAACCGAATTGGCTGTATCTGAAGAAAAACTGACTCAGGCGAAAAACAAACTCGCTGAAATGAAACAGCTGATTGCAACGCATGAGGCAAAGGCTGAACAGTTACAAGAAAAACTAACCTTTATTCATTCACAGCAGACCGAACACGCCTCGACAAGTGAGCAACTCGAAGAAACACGTGATCGCTTACAAACGGAGATGAATGCTGTGCAAGCGACCTCTGATAAATTGAAAGCGAAACGAATTCGCGTTGAAAAACAACTGGGTGAGGTGGCGTCAACACGGGAATATCAATTAAATGAAGTCGCAACTCATGAGAAGCAGTATAACGAAGCCTTAATGTCACTCGAACGTGACCAAAATGAGCGGACATATCGATTGAATGCCTTAAAAGAAAATTATGACTTAACGTTAGCTGATGCGTTAGCACGACCAGCGTTACAGCTTCCGATTGAAGAGGCGAAGAAAAAAAGTGCGTCTGATTAAACGAACAATTGAAGAACTTGGACCGGTTAACTTAGGCGCAATCGAAGAATTCCAACGCGTGCAAACACGCTACAACTTCTTGACGCAACAACAAACTGACCTTGTCACAGCCAAAGAGACATTGAATGTGACGATGTCTGAAATGGATGAAGAAGTGTCACGTCGGTTCTTTGAAACGTTTACTGAAATTAAGCGCCAATTCGAACTGATTTTCCCTAAAATGTTCGGTGGTGGACAAGCGGCACTCGTGTTAACTGATCCAGCCGACCTCTTGAATACAGGTGTCGATATCGTGGCGCAACCACCCGGTAAAAAACTGCAAAACCTGTTATTATTATCAGGTGGTGAACGCGCATTAACGGCGATTACACTGCTGTTTGCGATTATTGAAACGCGTCCGGTACCATTTTGTATTTTAGATGAGGTCGAAGCGGCGCTTGATGAAGCAAACGTGATGCGTTTTGGCTCATACATGCAAGCATTCCAACAAAACATGCAATTCATTGTCATTACACATCGTAAAGGGACAATGGAAGCGGCGAACGTACTTTATGGTGTGACGATGCAAGAATCAGGCGTTTCTAAACTCGTTTCCGTCCGTTTAGAAGAAGCTGACTCCTTAGTACCGAATAGCTAATACGAATAAAGTGAGGGTTTATAATGGGCTTTTTTAAGAAAATTAAAGATAAGATGACGAATTCATCAACTGAAATGACTGAAAAATTTAAAATGGGCTTAGAAAAAACACGCGATAGCTTTTCTGGGAAGTTAAATGCCCTTGTCGCACGTTACCGTAACGTCGATGAAGATTTCTTCGAAGAACTCGAAGAGATGCTCATCATGGCCGATATCGGTGTTAATACCGTAATGGAATTAATCGATGAACTACGGGATGAAGTCAAATTGCGCAATATTAAAGAAACGAGTGCCTTGTTTGAAGTGATTTCAGAAAAATTAGTCGCGATTTATGAAGAGGCCGGTGAGGTTGAAACAACACTTAACATTAACAATGACGGCTTAAATGTCATTTTGTTTGTCGGTGTCAATGGTGTTGGTAAGACGACTACGATTGGTAAATTGGCCAACAAACTAACAAAAGAAGGCAAAAACGTCATGTTAGCAGCCGCCGATACATTTCGTGCGGGTGCGATTGAACAATTAGAAGTGTGGGGCGACCGTGTAGGTGTGCCTGTTATTAAACAAAAAGAAGGCTCTGATCCCGCATCAGTTATTTTTGATGCTTTACAAGCAGCTAAAAGTCGCAATGTTGATGTCTTAATTTGTGATACAGCGGGTCGTTTGCAAAACAAAGTTAACCTCATGAATGAACTGAGTAAAGTGCGCCGTGTCATTGAGCGTGAATTACCGAATGCACCACATGAAGTTTTACAAGTTATCGATGCAACAACCGGACAAAATGGCTTGCAACAGGCAAAAGTCTTTGGTGAGGCAACTGACGTATCTGGCATCGTACTCACAAAACTTGATGGTACGGCTAAAGGGGGGATTGCTCTGGCAATCCGCCGCGAATTACAGGTGCCCGTTAAACTCGTCGGTTTAGGTGAGCAAATAGATGATTTACAAGTGTTTGATTCCAACCTATTTGTCTATGGCTTGTTTGGCGATATGATTGATAATGAGTAAGGGCTGCTTCGATCTACAGAAGTACGTTCTTAGCACAAAAGCGACATCAGCTTGTTAAACCTTGAAGATAGTGGAATGTAAAAGAATAACAACTATATACTGATGTTACTTTGTCACTTGCATTAACTTTCCAAGATAAAGCAGTTTAATTCGACTTTATCGACAATCTGGAGTGTTGCCCAAAAGGGTGACACTTTTTTTACTGTTGATATTTATTATTTAACGGCGAATTGTATAATCAAGTTAGCCACCTGAATTTATAAAAAAAAGTGCCTTAGCGAAAAATCATGTATTATTGAGATTACGACACCAAACAATAAAGGATGATTTTGCTATGACACTCATAAAGAATGACACATTTAAAACAAAACATACACACCTTTCTGTTGCCGAACGTAGGATGATACAAATGTTACTCCGCAAGAAAGAATCACATCGGTCAATTGCTTATTTACTCAATCGGTCACCTCAAACAATTAACAACGAAGTTAAAAGGGGAATAATCACGAAAAGATTTCGATTGAAAGTAAACAAAAAACAAAGCACCGTCTTTCTTGTTCGTTCTTACTCGCATAAAAAGGGACAAGCTTGTTATGAACTCAAGCGCAAAAATTGTGGCCGTAAATACAAATGGATTTCCTGCGTTGCCTTCATTGAATATGTCACTCGAAAAATAGCAATTGATAAATGGTCACCTGATGCAATCGTTGGCTATGCCAAACGCCATCAGCTTTTTTTCAGACGATGAAATGCTTTCAGTAAAAACACTTTATCATCTGATTGATGCTGGTTTCTTAGGCGTCAAAAAACATTGACTTGAATAAAAAGGTATCACGACAAATTAAGAAACAAAAAAAGTCGTAAGAACAAGCGTATATTAGGACAATCAATTGAAAAACGTCCAGACATCGTTGATGTCCGAGAAGAATTAGGGCATTGGGAAATTGATACTGTTGTTGGTCTGAAAAATAAAGCAGACGCTGTTTTTATTAACATTGACTGAGCGTAAAACACGATTTGAATTCATACTCAAAGTCGAAGGAAAACAAGCATCTTTTGTGAATAAAGCCCTCTTACACCTTAAGAAACAGTGTGGATCATATTTTGGAGCCCTCTTTAAAACCATTACTGCGGATAATGGCAAAGAATTTTCAGGCATCAATGAGTTGCTCAAAGATACACTGGCTATTTATTTCACACATCCTTATTCCTCTTGGGAACGTGGCACCAATGAAAATCATAATGGAATCATTCGAAGATTCATTCCAAAAGGACGTTCTGTCAGTGATGTAAGTGATCAACTTGTCCAAAGGATTCAAACATGG
>NZ_AODH01000008.1 GCF_000525915.1 Brochothrix campestris FSL F6-1037
AACCCCGGTTGGGATTGAAATTAACATTGTTGTTATCGAGAAAGCAGAGTTAACAGCTGTACCGTTACCCATTGTGAAGAAATGGTGAACCCATACTAAGAAACTCAAGAATGAAATGACGACGATTGAGCCGACCATTGCGTTGTAACCGAACAAGCGTTTACGCGAGAAGGTTGCAATAATTTCTGAGAAAATACCGAAAGCTGGAATCGCAACGATATATACTTCAGGATGACCCCAAACCCAGAAAAGGTTGGCCCACATCATTGGCATCCCACCATCAGCAAGCGTAAAGAATGCAGTACCGAATAAACGGTCAAATGTTAATAATGCTAACGCAATTGTTAAAACTGGGAACGCAAGAATAATAATTAAACTTGTAATTAATGTTGTCCAACTAAACATTGGCATATTCATTAACTTCATGCCTTTCGTACGCATACGCATAATCGTAACGATGAAGTTAATACCGGTCATCAATGTACCGACACCCGATAATTGAATACCTAATAGATAGAAGTTAACACCGTAACCGGCGTTGAACGGCGTTGTTGCCAGTGTGGCATAGTTTGTCCAACCAGCATCTGGTGAACCCCCAACAACGAATGAAATATTGAATAACATCGCACCTAAGAAGAAAGCCCAGAAGCTCAAGTTATTAAGTACTGGGAACGCTACATCGCGTGCCCCGATTTGTAACGGCATTACTACGTTCATTAAACCTAATAAGAACGGCATTGCCATGAAGATGATCATAATAACACCATGAGTAGAAAAGACCTCATTATAATGTTGAGCATCTAAAAATTTCATGCCTGGTAAAGCTAATTGTGTTCGGATCATTAAAGCATCGACCCCGCCACGGAATAACATAATGATTGCAGCAATCATGTACATTACACCGATACGTTTGTGATCGACTGATGAAAGCCATTCACTAAATAACCATTTCCATTTTTTGAAGTACGTTAAGCCAGCAACAATCGCGATTGAAGCAAGACCAATGGAAACTTGTGCGCCTAGTATTAGTGGATCACCAGTAATGATGTACTCACTTAATACAGATAAAATATCCGCCATGTGTTTTGAACCTCCTCTAAATTTATGAAAAAGAGCGATGAATTACGTCGCTTAATGTGCCGTTTTTGCAGTTGTTGGACCGTGTTTCATTTCGCCATCTTCTGTGTAACGTGCATTTGTAACCGTTGTTTCACGTGCAGGTAATAATGGTTTATCTGAAAGTTCTTGTTTTTCATTTGGATTATGTGGATTTAACGGTACATAGTTGTAACGTTTCCAAGCATAGAAAACGTATTCCGGATCGGTCACATGATTAGCAAACCCTAAGTGAGTGCCACTAAACGTTTGTTGTTCTTCATGACCAGGAATTAACATTTTATCGTATGCATCCTGTGTTAATTTATCTTTTGTTTGTGCCGTTTTAACCCAAGCATTGAAATCTGCTTCAGATTGCGCGTTGACATCAAATTTTTGACCTTCAAAGCCACGACCATTGTAGTTCGAGTTACGACCTTGGTATGTACCCTCGTGATCAGCTTGTAAGAATAAGTTCATGACCATACCAGTCATTGCATATTTTTGACCACCTAATTGCGGTACCCAGAAAGATGTCATTGTATCCGCTGCTACTAATTTGAACTCGATTGGACGGTCAACTGGAATGTTAACATAGTTAACTGTTTCGATGTCGCTGTCTTCATAACTAAAGAACCATTTCCAGTCAGCAGATGTTGCTGTAATTACAAGTGGCTCCTTATCCTTAGAAACAGCTGGCGCTTCTTCTAATGAATAGATTGCTTTAACTGTAGGAATAGTTAAGGCCACAACAATTAGAATTGGAATAACTGTCCAAATGACTTCTAATTTGATACTCCCGTGCATATTCGGTTCATAATTGTCTAGATTTTTACGTTCGCGATACTTAACAAGCATTACAGCAAGTAACACCATCACGACTAAGACGATGACAACCATAAAGATGATTGAATACATGATTAGTCCGCTTTGCGTTTTTGCAACTGGTCCTTTTGGATCCAATACTGCAATATTACTACAACCGCTTACTAATGCTGCAATACTTAAAATACCTGTTAACAAGAGCAATTTAAATCGCTTTGCCAATAGAATCCCCCCACTTTCTCATATTTTAGATAGCGACATGAACGTCCTATCTGTATAATTGCTTTGTTCTAAAATAATTAACAATTTGTTCGCATTTTAGACAAAAGACTACCAACACTAATATAACCCTAATAGGCTCTTTTTTCAATCAATTTTTAACAGTTACCTTCAGTAATAAGCTTGTTCTGTTACATACAAGCGATAAGCCTTTCACTAAACAAGCCCTTTTTTCGACCGACACATTTTAGACAATAATTAGACATATTTAAAAGACAAAGAAAAGAGGAGACGCTTGTCTCCTCTAAGAGTGAAGATAATAATGTCTCAGATTATCGGAGTCGAGTACGCTATGTACAACACTCACCTCAAATATTCACATTGTCAATAGAACAACGTTTCTATTCAGTTTACTCATTTCGTAGCCAACGAAAGTCGTATTAAACGTCGTTTCACTTTGAAAATAATGCAACTGACTTTGACTACGGGACGATAAAAGCTAAAGAAAAATGTAGTTGTAGCTGTTTACTTCTAACCGGCTGATTTCACTTTTATTCCGCTACTTCTTCAGTTGCAACGTCAACTTCTTCCAGTTCTTTTTCGGTTGGCGCAATGGTTGCGACCTTATCTTTTTCATCGAGACGGATTAAACGCACACCCATCGTTGAACGACTTGTTTCTGAAATCGCGTCAACAGACATTCGGATTAAGACACCTTCAACCGTCATAATCATCAAGTCTTCTTCACCATTGACCGTAATCATGTTAGTAAGCGGGCCATTTTTCGCCGTAATACTCACGGTTTTGACACCTTTACCGCCACGACCTTGAACAGAATATTGTTCAATCGGTGTTTGCTTACCATAACCATTCTCAGTCACAATTAAAACCTTATCTGCTGGTTTTACAACTTCCATTCCAACAACATAGTCGGCTTCGTTTAGACGAATACCACGCACACCTGCTGCTGTACGACCCATGATGCGGACATCTTCCTCTTGGAAGTGAATACTTTGTCCTAAATGCGTTGCCATGATGACATGATTTGTTCCGTTGGTAATTTGCACACGGATTAATTCATCATTTTCACGTAAATCGATTGCTCGTAAACCACTCGTTCTAATGTTAGTGAATTGCGAAAGCTGTGTCCGTTTTACAACACCGTTACGGGTTGCAAAGAAAAGGAAATGATCTTGCGGCACATCTTTAATCGAAATCATGGCATTGATTTCTTCATCTTTTTCAATACCAAGTAAGTTAACAACCGGTAATCCTTTAGCTGTTCGACTAAATTCAGGAATCTCATAGCCTTTAGCACGGTATACCTTACCTGTATTCGTAAAGAAGAGAATCGTATCATGGGTTGACGTTGCTAACAGTTGTTCAACAAAGTCCCCTTCATGAATCGCCATTCCTTGCACACCACGACCACCGCGGTTTTGCGCACGATAGGTTGAGGCAGGTAAACGTTTAATATAATTGTTTTTTGTAATCGTAATAACGATATCTTCTTGCTCGATTAAATCTTCATCTTCTACCGATAAAATATCACCGACTGTGATTTCAGTACGACGCGTATCGTTAAAGCGTTCTTTAATCTCAAGTAATTCTTCACGAATGACCTGCAAGAGATTTTCTTTATCCGCTAACACCGCTTTTAATTCTTGCATTAATGCGACTAACGCTTGGTATTCTTCTTCGATTTTATCACGTTCTAAGCCAGTTAAACGACGCAGACGCATATCTAAAATCGCCTGTGCTTGTTTTTCACTCAATTTGAACTGCGTCATCAACCCATCTTTAGCTACTGCATCCGATGTTGATGAACGAATCAATTTAATAATTGCATCAATGTTATCTAACGCAATCCGTAATCCTTCTAAAATATGGGCACGTGCTTCGGCACGACGAAGATCAAATTCAACCCGACGACGAACAATGACTTCTTGATGTTTTAAGTAATGATAGAGCATTTCTTTTAAGTTTAAGACCTTTGGTTGGTTGTTGACTAACGCCAACATATTAATCCCGAAGTTCGTTTGTAAGGCCGTCATTTTATAAAGATTGTTAAGGATGACACTTGCACTCGCATCACGACGAACTTCAATCACGATACGCATGCCATCACGGTCAGACTCGTCGTTTAAATCACTAATACCGACAATCCGTTTTTCGCGCGCTAACTCAGCAATCCGTTCAATTAAACGGGCTTTGTTAACTTGGTAAGGCAACTCAGTCACGATAATTGTTTCTTTACCGTTTTTCTTCGTTTCAATTTCAACCTTCGAACGCATTGTCACGCTTCCTTTACCGGTTGCGTATGCACTACGAATACCACTGGCACCCATAATGTAACCACCCGTTGGGAAATCCGGACCTTTCACATGTTCCATTAATTCAGGAATCGTAATATCGGCATTATAACTTAAGGCCAAGACGCCGTCGATGACTTCACCTAATTGATGTGGTGGGATATTCGTTGCCATTCCGACAGCGATACCCGAAGAACCGTTGACGAGTAAGTTAGGGAAACGCGACGGTAACACAGCCGGCTCCTTTTCACTCCCATCAAAGTTTTCCACATAATCAACCGTATCCTTGTTAATGTCTCGCAATAACTCATTTGATATTTTTGATAAACGGGCTTCAGTATAACGCATCGCTGCGGCTGAATCGCCATCGACAGATCCGAAGTTACCATGACCGTCAACAAGTAAATAACGGGTGCTGAAATCCTGAGCAAGACGGACCATTGTTTCATAGACCGCTGTATCACCGTGTGGGTGATACTTACCGATAACTTCACCGACAATACGAGCTGATTTTTTATACGCTTTATCACTAGTCATTCCCAAATCATTCATCGCATAAAGAATACGACGGTGAACGGGTTTCAAACCATCACGAACATCGGGCAAAGCACGGGCAACAATAACACTCATTGCATAATCTAAAAAGGCTGTTTTCATCTGTTTGCTTAAATTGACTTCTTCCACTCTTTGCTCTGGTGCATCTGACATAGATCAGAACCTCCTATTTCCCAGGTAATAACTGCTTAAATATCTAAGTTATCAACATACTCTGCGTTTTCTTCAATGAATTGACGACGTGGATCAACGCGATCCCCCATTAACATTTCAAACGTTTCATCAGCTTCAATTGCATCCGATAGTTTAACTTGCAATAGCACACGGTGGTCTGGGTCCATTGTTGTATCCCATAACTGTTCAGCATTCATTTCGCCTAAACCTTTGTAGCGTTGGAGACTGTATTTTGTGTTTTCAGGCAATGATGCTAAGTACGTTTCTAATTCTTTATCGCTATATACATAATGCTCTTTACGTCCATGAGCAATTTTGAATAGCGGTGGCTGAGCGATATAAACATAGCCTGCTTCGATTAATGGGCGCATGTATCGATAAAACAATGTTAATAATAATGTTCGAATATGAGCACCGTCGACATCGGCATCGGTCATAATGACTAATTTATGGTAACGTGATTTAGCGACATCAAACTCGCCACCAAAGCCAGTTCCCATTGCAGTAAAGATCGTTCGAATTTCTTCGTTTGCTAAAATACGATCTAAGCTGGCTTTTTCAACGTTTAAAATCTTACCTCGAATCGGTAAAATCGCTTGGAACATCCGGTTACGACCTTGCTTTGCTGACCCACCGGCTGAATCCCCTTCGACGATGAACAATTCACTTAAATCAGGTTTACGAGACGAACAATCGGCTAATTTACCTGGTAAGTTTGAAATTTCAAGACCACTTTTCTTCCGTGCAACTTCACGAGCACGTTTGGCAGCAATACGAGCTCGTGAGGCTACCATCCCTTTTTCGACGATTTTACGACCAACATCAGGGTTTTCCATTAAAAACTTCTCAAAGGCTGCCGAGAATAAACGGTCGGTAATGTTACGCGCTTCTGAGTTTCCTAATTTTGTTTTCGTTTGTCCTTCAAACTGTGGATCAGGGTGTTTAATTGAGACAATCGCAATCAACCCTTCACGAATATCATCACCGGTTAAGTTCGGTTCTGCTTCTTTAAGAATTTTTTGTTTCCGCGAATAGTCATTGACAACCCGAGTTAACGCAATCTTAAAGCCTGACTCATGTGTTCCACCTTCATACGTATGAATGTTGTTAGCATACGACATAATGTTGCTTGAAAAGCCACTGTTGTACTGCATCGCAACTTCGACAGTAATGCCATCTTTTTCGCCTTCTGTATAAATCGGTTCAACGTTTAAGGCTTCTTTTGAGCCGTTGAGGAATTCGACGTACGATTTAATACCGCCTTCGTAGAAGTATTTTTGTTTCGTCATTTTACCTTCACGTTTATCTTCAATAATTAATGTGAGACCTTTATTTAAGAACGCTAATTCACGCGTTCTCACTGCTAAGGTTTCAAAATCAAACTCAGTTGTTTCCGTGAAAATTTCATCATCTGGATAGAAATGAACCTTCGTTCCACGGTCTTCAGTTGTACCGATAACAGACATGTCATCGATTACTTGGCCACGTTCAAACGCTTGGAAGTATTGTTGCCCTTCGCGCGAAACGGTGACTTCAAGACGGGTTGATAACGCATTAACAACCGATGCACCAACACCGTGAAGACCACCAGAGACTTTATAGCCCCCGCCGCCGAATTTACCACCTGCATGCAAGACGGTGAAAATAACTTCAACTGCCGGACGACCGGTTTTTGCTTGAATCCCAACAGGAATGCCGCGGCCATTATCAACAACAGTGATGCTGTTATCTGCTTCAATCGCGATATGTATTTCGTCACAATAACCCGCTAAGGCTTCGTCAATTGCGTTATCGACAATTTCCCAGACTAAATGGTGTAAGCCTCGTGCACTCGTTGATCCGATATACATACCTGGTCGTTTACGAACTGCTTCTAAACCTTCCAAAACTTGAATCTGACTTGCGTCATAATCACTACCATTGTTGTCGATATCATTCAGATGTTTATCTGTCATCGTTGTCCACCTCATCCATTCTATTAATCGTGCCATTGTCTACATTAAAACAAGTTGCGTTTGCCAACGTTTGATGATGAATCCCTTCAACACCTGTGGCTGTAACAAAGGTTTGTACCTTCCCTTGAATTGCATTGAGCAAATGTGTTTGCCGATGCCCATCTAACTCACTTAAAACATCATCAAGCAATAGTAAGGGATATTCATTTGTTTCTTTAAAAATCAAATCAATTTCAGCCAATTTCACTGCTAAGGCTGTCGTGCGTTGTTGACCTTGTGAGCCAAAAACCTGCACATTGCGCTCATTGACGATAAAACTTAAATCATCTCGATGCGGACCAATTAAAGAAAGACCTCGATCAATTTCTCGTGCTCGTTTTTGCACTAATTCTTCGAGTAATTGCTCACGTACCTGGTTGAACTCATCCGCTGTGTTCGTGACTGTTAAATTAACGGATGAATCATAGCTGATTTGAAGTGTTTCCGTCTCCCGCGAAATTTGCGAATGAATCGGAATGGCATAGCCTGCCAACTGCTCAACAAAATCACGCCGTTTCAGCGTGATTTTAACAGCTAATTCACTGTACTGTTCATCGAGAACATCGAGCATTGTCGTATCAGTTGTTTTCCGCGTTTGCAGCCGTTTCAAATAATGATTCCGCTGCTGTAAAATACGCTGGAATTGTGTTAAATCATACAAGTAAACCGGTAACATTTGACCAAGTTCCATATCAATAAAACGGCGTCGGCCACTTGGAGAGCCTTTGACTAACGACAAATCTTCAGGAGCAAACATCACGACATTCAAATTGCCAATATAATGGCTTAAACGTTTTTGTTCCAAGTGATTAACTTTTGCTTTTTTTCCTTTAGAAGTGACAATCAAACTCATTGGTAGCGACTGCCCGCGTTTATGAATCCTACCTTCTATTTTAGCATAGTCGTGTTGCCACTGGATTAAATCTTTATCCGTTGATGTGCGGTGCGATTTTGCCATCGCTAACGTATAAATGGCCTCTAACACATTTGTTTTACCCTGTGCATTTTGTCCTAGAAATAACGTGACACCTTGCGAAAATGCTAGTTCTGCATGATCATAGTTACGAAAATGATCAATGCTCATCTTTTCTAGAAACATAGTAACCCCTCTCAGTCAGCTTGAGCAATTTGATATTCGCCAAAACCAATGACTGCTATTTTATCGTTTGGGTAAAGCTTACGGCCCCGACGATTGTCAGCTTCCCCGTTCACCATAATTTCATGCTCGCTCAAAAACCATTTAGCCATGCCACCAGAAGAAATAATATCGGTAATTTTCAACAGTTGGCCTAAGGTAATGTACTCCGTATTGATATTTACTTGTTCCATTTTCATCTCACCTCGAGTTTAGTCATTCATACTTCTATTTTACTAGATTTCGGAGGCGATTACAAATAAACGGCAAAAAAATCGGCTTTACTGCTTTTTTTTTGTAAGATAGAGTAGGCATACGTTTAACCGATAAATCTTCTTAGAACGAAAATAAAGCCCAAATAAATTGAAACACGTCTTTTAGCATAAAAAAAAGCATCGAGCGTTCTGCTCGGTGCTTTTTTGGTTAAACGTTTATTTAGAATGTACGTACGGGGGTAATCAATTGTAAAATATCATTGCCTTCTTCATGATCCACTGGACGGATGACAAATTGATGCATCGATCCTGAAAAAGCGATTTTAACTGTTTGGTTTTCAAACACACGTAAGGCATCAATCATGTATTTCCCATTGAATGAAATTAAGATCGATTCACCAGCGAAGCTCACTGGCATGAGTTCTTCACTAACGTTACCTACTTCAGGAGAATTAGATGAAATTTCAATTTCATTCGCTGTAGTTGATGCTAATTTAATGACATTATTGCGGTTATCACGTGCAAGTAATGACGCACGATCAATCGCTTGCAATAAACTTTTGGCAGCAATTTCAACATCTGTTGTATTTGAAGTTGGAATCAGACGTGTCGTATCTGGATAGTTACCTTCTAATAAACGTGAGTAAAATAAAATATCAGTGATTTTGAAAAGGATTTGATTGTTATTGACAACAATTTCTACTTTTTCAGTCGTATCATCTAAGATTTTATTTAATTCAGTCAAGCTTTTACCAGGAATAACAATATTAAATTGGGAATCCGCTGGTAAATCTACAATAATTTTACGTAAAGCCAGACGATGTGAATCGGTTGCAACCGATAAAAGTGTACTGTCTTTTAATATCCAGTTAACCCCTGTCAATACCGGACGAACTTCGACAGTACTAACTGCAAAAGCCGTTTGACGAATGAGATTTTTTAACATGTCTGCCGGAATTTTCATTGTTGGTGCATTACCAATTTCTGGTAATTGTGGATAATCATTTGCATCTAACCCGTTTAATGAAAAGGATGCTGAACCAGATGTAATTAAAGTTTGGAATCCTTCAGTAACTTCGATTGAGACTGTTTCATTAGGTAAACGTTTGACAATGTCTGTCACGTAACGTGACGGTAAGACGATGCTGCCGTATTTTTCAATGGTGATCAATTGTTCATCATCTTTTTCTAAGGGAATAAAGGCTTCAATCGAAATATCTGAGTCACTACCAGTTAAGATTGCACCTTCGTCATTAATGCTTAGTTTAATACCGGTTAAGATTGGAATGGCAGTACGGGCTGAAATAGCGCGTGTTACTTCGTTAAGAGCTTGAATTAAATAATCACGTTTGATTGTAATTTTCATGGGAGAATCTCCTTTTATATATTAATAATTAAGTTAGTAGTAGTAGTAGGGGCTGTGGATATGTGGATAACTCAAGTTAGCCTTACAATCGTTTATTTTAAGGCGTTTAATAACATGTGGATAACCGTGTCGTCAAAACGGCAGTTATGCACAACCTTAATTTTTCAGCGTCTTGCTAATCGTTTCTAATTCACGTTTTAATTTATCGTCTGTTTTTAGCTTTGTCGCAATTTTTTCATGAGCATGGATGACTGTTGTATGATCACGCCCACCAAATTCTTCACCAATTTTAGGCAAAGAGGAATCAGTTAGTTCACGAGATAAGTACATTGCAATTTGACGTGGAAAAACAATGGATTGTGTTCTTTTTTTTCGCTTTAAAGTCTTCTAGTTTAATGTGATAAAAATCACCAACTTCTTTTTGGATCGCTGCAATCGTAATAATCTTTGGTGTTGCATTTGGAATGATATCTTTTAGGGCTTCGGCAGCAACACTAGCATCAATCGTTTTATTAACGAGAGATGAATAGGCAACAACGCGTATTAAGGCGCCTTCAAGTTCACGAATATTAGTATCAATTTGATTGGCAATGTAAAGCATTACTTCATTAGGAATATCCAAACCATCAGAATCAGCTTTTTTTTCGTAAAATGGCAATCCGTGTTTCTAAGTCAGGTGGAGTAATATCAGTAATTAAGCCCCATTCAAAGCGCGAACGCAGGCGATCTTCTAAGGTTGGAATTTCTTTTGGTGGTCGATCACTTGAAATAATAATTTGTTTTTGTTCTTCATATAATGCGTTGAACGTGTGGAAGAATTCTTCTTGTGTTTGTTCTTTTCCGGCAATAAATTGAATATCATCAATTAATAGAATATCGACATTGCGGTATTTATTACGAAATTCTTCGGCACGGTTATCACGAATAGAATTAATAAATTCGTTGGTGAATTTTTCAGATGACAAATAAATTACACGTTGATTGGGATTATGTTCTAGGACATAATGACCGATAGCGTGCATTAAATGTGTTTTTCCGAGTCCAACTCCACCGTATAAAAAGAGTGGATTATAGGCTTTTCCAGGCGCTTCAGCAACCGCAAGTGACGCCGCGTGCGCAAAACGATTCCCACTACCAATGACAAATGAATCAAAATCATATTTTGGATTGAGATTGAGTTCACCATGTTGTTTGTAGTCGGCACGGGAATTGGTTAAAGCTTTTTTTTCATCTAAAGCGGTCTGCGTTGCTTGTTCGCCTTCGACAATGACTCTAATATTATAGCGTTGACCAGTGACACCTTCGATAATTTCAGAAATAATATCAACATAGTTCGCCCGAAGGCGTTCTTGCATAAATTTTTCTGGTGTCGAAATTGTAAACGTATTACCGTCAATACTAAATGGTTTTGATGGTTTGATCCAAGTTTCATAACTTGGTCCGCTTAAATAATGTTGCATTTTACTTGAAGCCTCAAACCAAATTTGATGGATGTCTGACATATCTTTTTTTCCCCCTGCAATTGTAGCCTGTTAAAAAAAGTTAGAGCGATAAACAAATTTATCCACAGTACTAACACTTGTGGATAAAAAAAGTGAACAACGTCTAACAAAGTTATCCACAGGTTATTAACACACTGTGCATAACTTTTATTATCCACAGCTGTTGTTTGCGTTCATATCTGTTTTAGTTTAGCAGAAAATTGCAAAGCTATCAAGTCTATTGGAAGATTGTTCACAAAGATATTCACGTGTGCACAAACGTTATCCACAACGGTGTGAAATGGGGATAAGCTGTCCATAAGCATGTTCTAATAAAAAAACGAAACAAGTTAGCAAATGAAGATGTGGATAAACTAACGTTAATTGTGCATAATAAAAAACAGCGCAGACAAGCCTTTTTTTTGTGGATAACTTTTCGTTGGTGGAGTTGCCGTAAGCCAAGGTTATAAAAAGGAAGAGTGAGATAGTCTACGATTTAGATTGACAATAGCACTACTTATCTACTATAATTATCTAGTATGTCATTTTAATAATATTATGACACTTTTGGAATATAGATTTGAGGAGGTGTTGGATATGAAACAAACTTACCAACCAAAAAAACGTAAACATTCAAAAGTTCACGGTTTCCGTGCACGTATGAGTTCTAAAAACGGCCGTCGCGTATTAGCTGCTCGTCGTCGTAAAGGACGTAAAGTCTTATCAGCATAATAAGACCCACTGAGTTGTCTCAGTGGTTTTTTTTTTGATTTATTTTAAAAAAATAGGATAAGGTTGGACTGTTTGAAAGACGGTTCGTTTGTCTGTACGTCAAACAATATCTACAATTACAGTCAAATAAGACGATATCAGTTTTTTTTTGATAAAAATTCGGCTATAATAGTATTTGTTTGACATAGTGATCAAAACAGACCATTTTAAAAATAGGTGGTGTTAATGAAGCCCAATGAAAAAAGTCAATCGTGTCAAAAGAAACGAAGATTTTCAAACAATCTTTAAAAATGGATTTTCATCAGCTAATCGTCAATTTGTCGTCTATGTGAATCCGCAACAGCAACAGGACCATTTTAGATTAGGCTTATCTGTTAGTAAAAAATTAGGTGATGCGCATTTACGTAACTACATTAAACGTTGCATTCGTCATGTAATGATGGATTTTGATAAGGATCAACTGATTTCGCAACACATCGATATTGTTATTATCGCCAGGAAACCGGCGGCCACTATGACGTTTCATGAGATGAAAGCCAGTCTCGAACACGTGCTTAAATTAGCAAAGGTGTACAAACACCGTTCTAAATAATTGTTCTAATAGATAGTTTTGATAAGGGGGATTTATTGAGTGAAAGCGAATAAAAAATGGCTCTTACTGTTAATGATGGTATCACTGGTACTCGTGTTGTCAGCTTGTTCACCGACAGCAGGTGCTGCATCTAATCCAGTTGACGCTAATACAACCGGCTTTTGGAGCCACTACATTGTATTTCCAATTAGTTGGTTAATCTTGAAATTATCTGCGCTTGCAGGTAACAGCTACGGTATGGGTATTATCTTAATTACGATTTTAATTCGGTTGTTAATTTTACCATTAATGGTAAAACAATTACGTAGTCAACGTAATATGATGAAATTACAACCGAAGATTAAAGAGATTCAAGCGAAATACAAATCAAAAGATCGTGATACACAGATGTTGTTGCAACAAGAAACAATGGCATTATATAAAGAAAATAATGTCAATCCATTAGCTGGTTGTTTCCCAATGCTTATTCAAATGCCAGTGCTCTTTGGTCTTTATGCTGCCATTAGACGAACAGAAGTATTAGAAACAGGTACGTTTTTATGGTTCAACTTAGGACAAGCCGATCACATGCACATCTTGCCAATCTTAGCTGCGATTACAACATTCTTATCGACTAAATTAAGCATGATGTCGCAACCAAAACAAGAAGGTGCGATGGCATCACAAATGAGCATGATGTTGTATGTTATGCCAGCCTTTATCTTGTTTGCGGGTTGGTCATTACCATCAGCCTTAGCGCTTTATTGGGTAATTGGTAACATTTTCATGGCTGTTCAAACGTTGGTCATCAACAATCCGTTTAAAATTCGCCGTGAAATGGCGGAAGAACAAGCGAAATTAGATGCTGAAAAACGTCGTACAGAACAAATGTCATTGAAACAACAACCAAGTACGAAAAAGAAAGCTAAAAAAGAAAAAAATAAGTTTTCTTAGAAGCACGCTCTAAAACGTTAAAAACGTTCCTTCCGACTTGTGATAGTCGAAGGGAACGTTTTTTTTGTTTCGGTAGGAATCGATTAGTAGTTAGTTCATGCAAGCGTTTTTTTTGCTTAAAATTTCCGCTCCGCGTATTAAATAAGAGTCCTAATGGCCTCTTACGGCCAAACAGCGAAACAAGTGGTTCGAGATAAAAGCGAATTGATTTTGATCGGTGGCGCGGCGCGAAAATAAACAGTTTGACTTGTTATTCACATGTGGATAAGTTAAAATAAACATTGAAATCAATATATCTACAGGTGAAAGATGTGGATAAGTTACGGCTAAAAACAGAGGTGTACAGCTTGTAAACAAAGTCGAATTAAACTTTTTGCTGTCAAAATAATTCAAGTAACTTTGGCTACGAGATGATAAGACTGAAAAGCGTTTGTCGTCAGTCTGGAGCAGTCTGTTGTTTTTTAACCGAATTCCGCCATGCAATATCAAGCGGTGTAACTTCTCAATCTTTTAAACCTGTGTTGCAGAGCTAAAAACAACATGAGGTGTTTTTGGCTTTTTATTTTGTCTGAAATGAAAGGGGAATACAGTAATATGTTAGAATTTGATACAATTGCCGCGATTTCAACCCCACCAGGTGAAGGCGCGATTTCGATTATTCGTGTCAGTGGTGATGAGGCGGTTAAAATCGTTAATCAAGCGTACCGTTCGGGTACAAAATCATTAGAAGAAGTACCAACACATACAATACATTACGGTCATATTGTCGATCCGATGACTAACGAAACCATTGATGAAGTAATGGTCAGTGTCTTACGCGCGCCGCGAACATTTACGCGTGAAGACTGCGTCGAAATTAATACGCACGGTGGGATTGTAGCGGTAAACCGCGTCTTACAATTGATTTTGAAACTAGGTGTTCGCTTAGCAGAACCAGGTGAGTTTACGAAACGGGCCTTCTTAAATGGTCGAATTGATTTGTCACAAGCCGAAGCTGTCATGGATCTCATCCGTGCCAAAACGGATCGTGCAATGGGCCTAGCCTTAAAACAAATGGATGGTAATTTAAGTCGCTTGATTCGTCGTTTCCGTCGCGAAATTTTAGATGTGCTTGCACAGGTAGAAGTGAATATTGATTATCCAGAATACGATGACGTTGAAGAAATGACACAAAAAATGTTGCTTGAAAAAGCAACCGATGTTAAAGGGTATGTGCTGCAATTGTTAGAAACCGCCCAACAAGGTAAAATTTTACGTGATGGGTTATCGACGGCGATTATTGGTCGTCCAAATGTCGGTAAATCATCGCTCTTGAATCAGTTAATTCAAGAGGATAAGGCGATTGTAACAAGTATCGCAGGTACGACCCGTGACATCGTTGAAGAATATGTGAACGTTAAAGGCGTGCCGTTAAAATTAATCGACACCGCCGGTATTCGTGAAACGGAAGATATCGTTGAAAAAATTGGTGTTGAACGTTCACGCCAAGCGCTTTCAGCTGCGAGTTTCATCCTGTTAGTAATCAATCAGGCAGAGCCGTTAAGTCCTGAAGATGAAGCGTTATTTTCCGCGGCAGCGCACCAACCGTTCGTGGTTATTTTAAACAAAACAGATTTGCCGACACAGGTGGATGAAGCGCGTGTAAGGGCCTTAGCGAACGGTAATCCGATTGTGAAAATCTCACTCGAAGCACAGGACGGTATTGACCAACTCGAACAAGCAATTGCTGATTTCTTCTTCTCGGGTGCAGTCGTTAGTGAAGATGCAACGTATGTTTCAAACACGCGTCACGTGGCGCTCTTAAATAAAACAGTCACAGCCTTGGATGATGTTTTAGCGGGCTTAGCGAATGAAATGCCCGTTGATCTCGTTCAAATGGATATGACACAGGCTTGGAGCTTACTCGGTGAAATTACCGGTGACGCTGTTCAAGACGAACTATTAGATCAGTTATTCTCACAATTTTGTTTAGGAAAATAGAAGGGACGATAAAAAATGCAAAGATATGAAGCAGGTCAATTTGATGTAATTGTCGTAGGATCAGGTCACGCAGGCGTTGAAGCTGCGTTGGCCGCAGCACGGATGGGCTGTAAAACATTAGTTGTTACCATTAATTTAGATATGATTGGATTTATGCCATGTAACCCGTCAATCGGTGGACCTGCTAAAGGGGTCGTTGTGCGTGAAATTGATGCCTTAGGTGGCGAAATGGGACGTAACATCGATAAAACTTACATCCAAATGCGGATGCTTAATACAGGTAAAGGTCCTGCCGTACGTGCCTTGCGTGCACAAGCTGATAAATGGAATTACCAAAACGAAATGAAACACACGCTTGAAAAAGAAGCTAATTTAACGCTCCAACAAGGGTTAGTAGACGAATTAATCATCGAAGATAACGTGATTAAAGGCGTTGTGACTAAAACAGGTGGGGTTTACCGCGGAGCTGCCGTCGTTTTAACGATGGGAACTTATTCACGTGGAGAAGTCATCATTGGGGAAATTAAATACTCGAGCGGTCCCAATAATCAACAGCCATCCGTTTTATTATCAGAACAACTTGACGCGCTCGGCTTTGATTTACTCCGCTTAAAAACAGGCACACCGCCGCGTGTGAAATCGACTTCAATTGACTACTCTAAAACGGAGATTCAACCAGGGGATGAAAATAGCCGTGCCTTTAGTTATGAAACAACAACTTTCATTACGGAACAAATTCCGTGTTGGTTAACGTATACGTCCGAAACCACCCATGAAATCATCAAAGCTAACTTGCATCGTGCCCCAATGTTTACAGGAATTATCGAAGGTAGTGGCCCACGTTATTGCCCGTCAATCGAAGATAAAATCGTGCGTTTTTCTGATAAGCCACGTCACCAAATCTTCCTTGAACCGGAAGGTCGTAACACGGAAGAAGTTTACGTACAAGGCTTATCGACAAGCATGCCGGAAGACGTACAACATCAAATGATTCATTCCATCCCAGGTCTTGAAGATGCGTCAATGATGCGTGCGGGTTATGCGATTGAATACGATGCGGTGGCGCCTACACAATTATGGCCAACGTTAGAAACAAAACGGATTGCAAACTTATATACTGCTGGCCAAATTAACGGTACAAGTGGTTATGAAGAAGCTGCTGGCCAAGGGATTATCGCGGGGATTAATGCCGCCTTAAAAGTGCAAGGAAAAGAGCCTTTCATTATGAAACGCAGTGAAGGTTACATCGGTGTAATGATTGATGACTTAGTGACAAAAGGCACGAAAGAACCTTACCGTCTCTTAACCTCACGTGCTGAATACCGTCTACTATTGCGTCACGATAATGCTGATTTACGTTTGACTGAAAAGGGTCATGAAATTGGTCTAGTAACAGCAGAACGCTATGCGCGTTACCTTGCGAAAAAAGCTGGAATCGAAGCAGAAACAGCACGCCTCCAAAGCATTCGTGTGAAACCAACTGCTGACGTGCAAGCTTGGATGACAAGCCTCGGTGGATCGCCTTTAAAAGACGGTATTTTAGCGTGGGATTTACTACGTCGTCCTGAAATTAAATACAGCGATTTACTGAATGTTATACCAGCAGCTGAGAGCATAACTGACGAAGTGGCTGAACAGGTCGAAATTCAAGTGAAATATGAAGGTTATATTAAGAAATCACTTGAACGTGTTGCAAAATTGAAACGCATGGAACAAAAAAGTATTCCAGTTGATTTGGACTATGATTACATTAGCGGTTTAGCAACCGAAGCCCGCGAAAAACTGAAAGAAGTGCAACCATTAACTTTAGCGCAGGCGAGCCGTATTTCTGGCGTCAACCCAGCTGACATTTCGATTTTAATGGTCTACCTTGAACAAAGTAAACTCGTACGTACAGGAGGAAACTAAGTGAACCCAGAACAATTCCGTGCCGCGTTGCTCAGCAAAGGCATTAACTTAAGTGATGAACAAATGGCACAATATGCTGATTATGCCAAGATTTTGGTGGAATGGAACGAGAAAATGAACCTGACGGCCATCACTGCTAGTGAAGATATTTATTTAAAACATTTTTATGACTCCATCACGTTGGCGTTTTATTACGACATGGATCAAAGTGTCAGCCTCTGTGATGTTGGGGCAGGAGCTGGTTTTCCAAGTCTACCGATTAAAATTGCCTTTCCTAAATTAAAGGTGACGATTGTTGATTCACTCAACAAACGAATTACCTTTTTAAATCATTTAGCAACTGAACTTGGCTTAAAGGATGTTAGTTTTGTGCACGATCGTGCCGAAACATTTGGTCAAAACAAACAGTACCGTGAACAGTTTGATATCGTGACAGCCCGTGCGGTTGCCCGCATGAGTGTGTTAGCGGAACTTTGTTTGCCACTCGTTAAATTACGTGGTCATTTCGTTGCCTTAAAAGCTGCTCATACAGCCGCAGAAATGGTTGATGCTAAAAAAGGCATCAAGGTACTCGGTGGTGAGTTAGTGAGCGATGAAGCCTTCATCTTGCCCGTAGAAGAGGCTGAACGTCATGTTGTGACGATTGCTAAAAAGCGTAAGACACCAAAACAGTATCCTCGTAAAGCGGGAACACCGAATAAAACACCGATTGTGTAACTGAAAGAAAACAACGAACAGTTGTATCGTTAATCAACTGTTCGTTGTTTTTTTAGGAGCAAGATGAATAAATAGTTTAGGTGATTGATTGTTTTTTAAAGATTGTTTGCTAAAATAGAGAATGTAATCATTTAAAGTGACGTAGCAAAACCATAGGATAGAAGGAAGGAGTCGAAGACAATTGGGTTTATTTGGCTTTGGCAAAAAACAAACATTGAAGCAAGAAGAAGCGATTATCGAGCAGTTTATTGAAGCATCAACAAATCAGACAGTCGAAGAATTACCGCTGGCACAAATTATACCAAACCGTTTTCAACCCCGTTCGATGTTCGATGAAGAGAAAATTGCCGAGTTGGCCGAGACGATTAAGGAACACGGCTTGATTCAACCAATTATTGTGCGTGAATACAAAGAAGAAGGTTATGAAATTATTGCTGGCGAGCGTCGTTTTAGAGCGATTAGTTCACTTGAGTGGGAAAAAATCCCAGCGATTGTCAATCAACTGAGTGATAAAGAGGTAGCCTCAATTGCCTTAATTGAAAACTTACAGCGTGAAGAGTTAACCGCAATTGAAGAAGCCCATGCCTACAAACGGTTACTCGCCTTGCATCAAATCACACAGGGCGAACTGGCACAGCAACTCGGGAAAAGTCAGTCAACGGTGGCCAATAAATTACGCTTATTGAAACTCGGTGAAGCTGTTCAAACCGCTGCCTTGACGAAACAAATTACCGAACGTCATGCCCGCGCTTTAATTCCACTTGCAGAAGACCAACAAGAGCTCGTCTTAGCCGAAGTAATTGCCGAGCAATTAACGGTGAAGGCAACCGAAAATCGCGTTGCAAAACGACTAGAGCAAGCGAAACCGAAGAAGAAGCGTCAAATTATTAGCCGTGATTTCCGCTTGGCGGTAAATACAATCAAAGAATCGCTCGCACTTGTCAATAAAACAGGCATTCCGGTTGAAACAAGTGAGAATGAAACGGCTGATTTTATTGAGATATCGATTAAAATACCTAAAAATAAATAAGCAAGCAAAGACAGCATTCCTTTCATAAGAATGCTGTCTCAGATTGTAGACAAAGTCTAAAGAGACTTCATTTTCTTTCGAATGCTATTACAGTGACTTTGTTTACGAGATGATAAGACTGAATAGAAAGTCTGTTCTATCCTCTCGTTTAATCAGCTAACTTCTATGATATTGGAATGGAAAAGTAGCGACGGTAAATAGTCGCTCTTCTTTTCCATTCCAATATCTTCAAAGTTGAACGAGCTGATTTCACTTTCGTTCTAGTAGGCACGACGAGCGAGTGACGGTGCGCGAACTGATGGTACGTAATCCCGAGCGAGCAAGTCGTAACGACCTAGAACAGTGTTTATCTTCAGTCTCAGACAGCATTTCTTTCATAAGAATGCTGTCTTTTTTAGAGTAACAGTAATCCTAATTGACTATTTACAAGTAGTAAATAGGGCGATGCATTAAAAACGGTTACAAAGAGAGAAGTGTTAATTATGAAGAAACCATTTTTACCTAGAAATCGTAAAGTTTTTGAATATAACGCGTAGATTGAAAAGCATAGAATTTATGATTCGTATTACCAAAATTCATATGTAGGATACTGCCATTATATCAATGAAGAATATGAGTATGCAAAAAAATATTTTCAATTAGCGCTAGAATATAACTACGATGATGGTAATGAAGAAGAGGATAGATATAATTATTTGATTTCCTTGGAAGCATGTCTAGATAGACAAACGTTACATGCGATTCAACATAAATACAACGACCAGAATGACAGTGACTATCAAACAGAGATAGAAGGAATTTTTAATGAAAATAAAACGAACGATACCCACTAATTTGTTGCTTTTTTTACTATTGTTTTACTTTAGTATGGGAATATCCAAGTACATCCAAGTATTATGGTTCAATGAAAATGACGCTTTATTTAATTATTCGTTATCTTATGCTGCGATGGCGATAGCGGGATCATTATCTTTTTTTAATATCGAGCTTTATCTCGGAATGGCCCGTCAATAAAATACTCGCTTACTGCATACCGTTTTACGCAGTGGGAATGTCACTGAGAGTGATTACAGATAGTGTCTTTATCGCGCTACTTTCAGGTAGTATTGCCGGTCTAGGTGCGTCTATTTGTATACTTGCAATCAGGTCCTAGTTATATTATTTATCAGATGAGCAACCAGAGAATAAAGAAAAAATAATTTCGATACGCTATACAGTAATGCAAATTTCGTTAACGGCTGCGACCTTTATCGCGGGACAGTTAATCTTCATCATGCATATGAAAAACAAGTACATGTACTTACTCCTCGCGAGTGCAGTTGTTTTATTAGTTGTGTTGCTGATGAAAGGCGCACCTAACCACCGGATTAGTTCGAAACGAACGAAAAAGAGATGGAGGGCCCCTAAAAGGAAGGGGTGCATTTTGAATTTGTATGTCTCTGTCTTACTGTTGGGCGGATCAACATCGTTATTAGAGCCGTTAATCCCTGTTTTCATCAGCGACGTCGGTTACAATGCAGCGATTGCAGCCATTATCTATTCGAGCTATGGCATCTTTAAGGTCGGAGCTATTTTCATCTTTCGATTAAGGTTGTTTTCGGGCAATGCAGCAGTCACATTCATCCTCTTAGAGACTGTTTCGGGAACCCTTGTCGTTACATTAGGGAATATTGGAGTGAATCAGCAACTCGTTATTTTTTTACTGTTCATTACAGGATTAGAAACAGTCGGCTTCTTTGTCATGAAAGAAATAATGGAATACCAAATACTCCCTAAACAGGAGTTGCTTCTTTATCTCGGAATTATCCAATCCGCCTTTTTATTTGGAGATGCACTCGGTAGTGTACTGGGGTCAACACTCTACAATACATTTGGTATCAATGAATTAATCCAAACCTTTGGTGTATTAACATTTAGCTCGAGCCTTTATTATTTCACGCTGTATCTGTATATAAGAAACGTCATAGGACGATAAAGAGTAGTGAGTAACTAACAGGAGTTACTGTCCCACCAACAGTAAAGCTGAATTAGCTTAGTAAACAGACACTTCGTTCAATTGTGTATTCTCGGTTGTCGAATTAAGGATAGATATTTTATAGAAAGAAGCTCGAATGCTTAAAGTCTCAATATCAGGTGTGCTAGCGCCATTTTCCTATCTTGACAGCGATTGTCTTGAAACATTAAGTTTATCAGCGATTGAGAGAGACTTTTTGAGAGCTGAGTAACCGTCTGCATCATTAAAAACAAATGGTTCCTCAGCTATGACAGTTGACGTAATCATGAGTAGTATTGCGATTTTTTTAATTAACAGATAAAAGCTATCATAATTTAGAGCGATTTAACAGTAACGACTTCAGTGATAGGATTAAGTCGCTGTTAGATATACGTGTTAGGCGAACGTTATAAAACGTGGAAGATAAGGCAGTCGGTTAGGAGTTCTGAACAATTACTCATTACAGAACGAATCATTTGCTTTTTAAAAGGATAGACACGAAAATAATCATGAAAGTATGAAAGGGGTATAACCAATGTATCAACGATGGCAACGAACTAAACATAAAGGACTTAAACTAATTTTCGCCTGTTTATTGTGTGCCGGCCTCTTATGTGGTGGCATGTATCTTGAAAGTCTCTCTAAACAAAAACAAGCAGATCAAGCTATTGCGGCAGTCATTGCTAGTTATGGCATCCCCACAGCGCAAATTATTGCAGATAGTGGTACAAATTACAGTTGGAAGATGGGGAATTACTATCGTAGTTTTACCACTAAAAAAGATATGGAAAATGAACGAAAGCGCCTGAAACGGCCTGAAAACAAAGCGGAAAATACGATGTACACCTATCAAAAAGGCAGTGATAAACTGGTCAAACGAACAAAAGATTTAGATAGTCCTGAGGACGTGGCTTTGGTCTACATTTTTTGCTATGACGACGGTAAGGTAACGATGTCATTTAATTATTTTGGAGCGGAATATAGTTTGCCACTTGAGACAGTGGCTGAACAACAAAAACTTAAGCAGTTTGCGTATCCGCCACGGGAACTATCAGTGAAATAAAAACGGGTCAAACTACACGACACCGTTTTTTTTTGCTACAATTAAATAGTAGATGAAGACTTAATAAGACGTAATGAGCACGTTGCTAGACGATTGACAGTCTAAACGAGAGAGTGAGTTGAGTCGGATGGGGAAGGTTATTGCAATTGCTAATCAAAAAGGCGGTGTTGGGAAGACAACAACCGCCATTAATTTAGGGGCGAGTTTAGCTATTATTGGTCACCGTGTGTTATTAATTGATACTGATCCACAAGGGAATACAAGCAGTGGAATTGGCGTTCAAAAGGCAACTGTTGAACAGTGTATTTATGATGTTTTGGTTGGTGGTATCGCGTTATCCGAAGTCATTAGACCTTCAGAAATAGCCAATCTTGATGTTGTACCAGCCACGATTCAATTAGCCGGGGCAGAAATCGAGTTGGTCTCGATTATGTCACGTGAACGTCGCTTAGAAGATGCCTTGCAAGCCGTCAAAGACAGCTATGATTATATTATTATTGATTGTCCCCCGTCGCTCGGAATTATTACATTAAACGCTCTAACAGCAGCTGATGGGTTATTAATCCCTGTACAATGTGAATTTTATGCCCTAGAGGGCTTAGCACAGTTATTAAATACAGTTAAACTTGTGCAACGGCATTTAAATAAGACACTTGTCATTGAAGGTGTCTTGTTAACAATGTATGATGCACGGACAAACTTAGGTCAACAGGTTGTTGCCGAAGTGCAAAAATATTTCGGATCACAGGTTTATCAAACCGTTATTCCCCGTAATGTGCGTCTTAGTGAGGCACCGAGTTACGGCAAACCGGCTGTGATTTTTGATGTGAAATCGAAAGGTGCACAAGCCTATATTGAGTTAGCGAAGGAAGTGAAAGCAAATGGCTAAAGGTTTAGGAAAGGGTATCGATGCTTTATTTGGTGATATGGGATTGGCAACAGATGAGACAATCGAAGATGTTCAACTCGTACAAATCACTTCAAATCCCTATCAACCGCGGACGTATTTTGCTGAAGAGGCATTGAACGAGTTAGCGGCATCGATTCGTCTCAATGGCGTATTACAGCCTGTTATTTTACGGAAGATGAAAAATAAGTACGAAATTGTTGCGGGTGAACGACGTTGTCGTGCCTCGAAGATAGCCGGTAAAGACAGTGTTCCAGCGATTATTCGAACATATGATGACAAACAAATGATGGAATTAGCGATTTTAGAAAATCTCCAACGTGAAAATTTAAGTGCGTTGGAAGAAGCCACTGCGTATCAGTTATTAGTGGATAAGCAACAGCTGACCCAGGCGGAGATTGCTAAAAAGCTCGGCAAAAGCAGACCTTATATTGCCAACTATTTGCGGTTGTTAAAATTACCATCGGTAGTTAAAGCAATGATGGAGACAGAGCAACTATCAACAGGACAGGCACGTGCTTTACTCGGTTTAACAGATGTAAAACGAATCGTTCCAGTCGCTAAGTACACGGTGAAACAACAATTAACGGTGCGTCAGCTGGAACGCTATGTCACAGAGTGTAACGAACCAACACCTCAAAAAAGTAAGGCAGAAGCAGTGAAAAAGCCGCAATTTATTCGTGCGACTGAAGCTGAATTGCAGCGTAAATTCGGCTCAGCCGTAGCGATTAAAAAGCAAGGTAAAAAAGGGAAAATTGAAATCGAATTTTTATCAGAAGCCGATTTCAATCGCATTTTAGATGTGTTAGAGATTGAATTATAAAGGGGAAAATTCAAATGGAAAGAAACTATGATTTAAAGACCGTTGTTGAGATGAAAAAACCACATCCATGCGGAACGAATGAATGGCAAATTATTCGAATGGGGATGGATATTCGGATTAAATGTTTAGGTTGTGGACATAGTGTACTCATCGCCCGTCGTGACTTTGATAAGAAAATGAAACGTGTCCTTCGTTAATACGGTTATCATTCTGTATTTAAAAAGTCCTATGTTATACTGACGTTTAGAGAAAAGATAATTGTGATTAAGGAGGAACTGAGATGGCTGAAACAACACGTCAACAAAAAAGAAAGAAAAAACATCCGGTCAGAAATCTTATTTTATGGCTAATTTTAATTCTTGTATTAGCTGTGGCAGGAACTGTCGGCTATGCGTATTACAAAGCACAATCGACAGTGAAAGAGATTAATGCACCGTTGAAAACCACATCCGAAAACATTGCTAAGAAAAAACCATTTAGTGTGTTGTTACTAGGCACAGATGATGACCTCAATAATAAGGGACGTAATCGTGCGGGGTTATCGGACACGATGATTTTAGTGACAGTCAACCCACAAACGAATAAAACATACATGTTAAGTTTGCCACGTGATACACGAGTGCCAATCGTGGGGCACGGTACAGAAGAAAAAATCAATTCAGCCTTCGCCCATGGCGGCGCTCAAATGGCAGTTGATACTGTATCCTCATTTTTAGATGTGCCGGTGGAGTATTATGTGAGCATGAATATGGAAGGTTTTTCTCAGCTTGTTGATGCCGTTGATGGTGTGACCGTTAATAATACGTTGGAATTCAGTCAAGATGGCTCGAATTTTGCTGTTGGTACGCTCAAACTAAATGGAAAAGATGCGTTAAACTATACACGAATGCGCTATGAAGACCCTAAAGGTGATTTTGGTCGTCAACAGCGTCAACGCCAAGTCATTGAATCGGTTGTACAACAAACGTTATCAAGTAGTGTCTTATTTAACTACAATGATATTTTGGCGGCTATTGGCAAAAATGTTGAAACGAATTTTGAGACAGACGACTTGGTCACAATGGCTAAAAACTATCGCAGCGTCGTCAATAATCTGTCAGAAGATACGCTCGAAGGTGGCACCGGAGAAACGTTACTTAATCCAGATGGTGAAACAACAAGTTGGTACTACGTAGTGTCAGATGAAGTTGTTTCTTCATATCAAGCGAAGGTGAAAGCCGTTTTAAAAGGTGAATAAATAATGACAGTGAAATCACGGCAGTTGTAGGCTGATTAGTGGTTTTAAATGGAAAAGCATCGACAGTTTATGTCGATGCTTTTTTTGACTGCTTTTTCAGTAGGTATCACAGCTTTAATGTTCACTCGCAATACGTGAATCAATAAAGTCAGCGAGATGTACCATTAGCTCAATTGTTGTACGCGGTTGTTGTGGTGACCCCCACTCGGCTTTGCCATGATGTGATTGAATTATCGCGATGGCATCGAGCCAAGCATTTAGCGGCAGCAACGTTGCTTGTTGATACATTGCCCGTGATAGATACATCACGCCAAGTTGGATGTGGCCAAAACGTTTGCCAATGACATCCATATCAATTGCTCCTGCGCGATAATGTGGCACTTCAAAGTCCGCGCCAAACCAGAGCTTGTATTTTTCGCCCGAATTATCACCAACCGTACTGTATTCGATGATTTTACCGATGTCATGAAAAATAATGCCAAACACCAACGTATTGATTGAACCTTGATCGTGTAAGTGAGCAGCTAACGTTTGCTGACAAATACTTAAAAGATGTTCACTCGCTTCAGAATAGCTGTTAAAGGGTAACCGTGGTTGCTCCTTTGCCACACTGGTGAGCATTTCTTGCCAACCTAACGATTGGAACAGTCGCACTAGCACATTAAAATGTTTTGCTAAGGTCAGCGGGTCATCACTCTGTGCGAAAATCGTTGTGGCAATCCGTAAAACTTCTACAGTATGTTGTAACAAACCACCGCGGTAGTTATGGTGATGGCCTTTGGCACCATAGCGTGTTGCAAAGTCAGTCCATACCTCATCGAGTAGCGTAAAGGTAGCTTGTTGATGCGCTTCATCAAGCAGGGAGATATAATAAAAAAATTCATCGACGATTGCTTGAAAGCTAACATCTTCTGGTAATTGTCGTTGCAACGCTTGGGCCGCCGTTTCATCTAAATGAAGTGGCTTAATTTGTGTACACATAATTGAAAAACGACCGCTCCCTTTCGGAAATTCATTCATTTTCCCACTAATATGAGCGGCGGTTGTTTCAAGTAATTCCAATTGTTGCCGTCCATCGCCATTAACCCATTGTCGTCCTTCGAACGTCGCACTCGTATTTTCTAACTGAAAACTGATATATTTACCTTTATTAAGGGCTGTACCGACTAAAAAGGTGCCTGAAACGGGAAGCCCATCTGTTTGATTGAGCGTTGTGTCTGCTGTTATTGTCGACTTAATCGGTGTAGGGAAACGCCTCGCTAGCTGCTGATGTTGTAACTGAGCAAGTCCGGCTTCGATGGTTGCTATAGAGGGTTTACCATAAAAAGCTTTTTTGCCATCTTGACCTTCAAAAAAGAGTGTTTTAGTTTGCATAATTAATCCTCTCTTGTCGCAAATTAACGTGCTGTTTGGATACTTCTATTGTAAATCGTTGGACAAAACATAGCTATTAAAATCATTTTTGATTTTATGGTATGATAGGAGAGACGGATTTTTGATTTCAATTTCATTAAAAAACCTCTATAATATAAAATACAATTAACGAGAATTAAAGGAGTGCAAACAATGCCATTAACAGCCGGAATCGTTGGCTTACCAAACGTTGGTAAATCAACCTTATTTAACGCAATTACAAAAGCTGGTGCAGAAGCAGCGAACTACCCTTTTGCAACAATTGACCCAAACGTAGGTCGTGTCGAAGTTCCAGACGAACGTCTAGGCAAACTGATTGAAATGTATATCCCCAAAAAATCAATTCCCACAACATTTGAATTTACCGATATTGCTGGAATAGTACGTGGTGCGAGTAAAGGTGAAGGATTGGGTAATAAATTCTTATCTCATATTCGTCAAGTGGATGCCATTTGTCATGTTGTCCGTTGTTTTATTGATGAAAACATCACCCATGTTGAAGGTCGTATTAATCCTTTGGATGATATCGAAACAATCAACCTTGAACTTATTTTAGCGGATTTAGAATCAGTGGATAAACGTGTGAAGCGTGTTGAAAAGCTTGCGAAACAACGTGATAAAGAAGCGGTGGATGAATTAGCAGTGCTTGTAAAAGTACAAGAAGCATTAGAAAATAATAAACCGGCTCGTTCATTAGATTTAAGCGAAGATGAACAAGCAATCATGAACGGGTTGTTTTTACTAACATCTAAACCAGTCCTTTATGTGGCAAACGTTGCTGAAGATGAAGTAGCAGAAGGCAGTGAAAATCAATTTGTTGCAAGCGTACGTGAATATGCAGCAGCAGAAAAAGCTGAAGTTATCGTAATCTGTGCAAGTGCCGAAGAAGAAATTGCGGAACTTGATGATAAAGATAAACTTGATTTCCTCGAAGCGATGGGCGTTGAAAAATCAGGCTTAGACTTACTGATCCATTCAGCTTACTCATTACTTGGTTTAGCAACTTACTTCACAGCGGGTGTGCAAGAAGTTCGTGCTTGGACGTTCCAACAAGGGATGAAAGCACCGCAATGTGCCGGCATCATTCACTCTGACTTTGAACGTGGATTTATTCGTGCGGAAACTACAGCTTATGCTGATTTAGTTGAGTATGGATCAGAAAAAGCAGCCAAGGAAGCTGGACGTGTCCGTGCTGAAGGTAAAGATTACGTTGTGCAAGATGGCGATGTGTTACATTTCTTATTTAACGTTTAATTAATAGGGGGAGTACTTGATGGAACAAACATATGGTTTCAATCACGAAGGCTTAACGAAAAAAAAATCGACAATACATTGTGGATGTTGAACGTCATCTTCGTACGGCAGCAGTCTTGCCAGCCGATCAAATTAAAACATTAGTAGATGAGATGGCGACCGAAGTACAGACCGCTCAAAAACAAAATGTAACAGCACGTCAACATTATGGCAAAACACCGCAACAGTTTGCGGCGGAACAAAATGAAGTTATCACGAAACCAAAACCAAAAGAAGCGTCTTGGTGGCTACGTGGTGTTGATGGTGGTTTACTCGTTATGGGAATTATGTTGCTTGCAGTTGCAGCAACGGCCTTTATCGGCAAATCCAATGAAAGTGTCACATCGATTCCAATTTCATTAATTCTAATGTCGTTTGTAATTGGTGGGGCTGGGATGGCCGGTATGCAATATTACACGTTGAAAATTAGAGATCAAGGTAAAAAAGGCTTACTGAAGTATGCCTTATATGCAGTCGTATTTGTCATCGTGTGGATGTTGTTAGCCTTTGTCTTTACAGCTATCTTACCGGTTAACTGGAACATTGTCTTACAACCGCCAATGGCAATTATTCTCGGTGTGCTAGTCTTAGTATTAAAATGGTACCTTAAACGTAAATACAATATCACACCGATTACTCGGTTCTAACATTTGAGACCTTCAGCAAAATGCTGAAGGTCTCAGACTGAAGATAAACGCTGTTCTAGGTCGTCAATGCTTCGCCTTATTGAAGTCGAGTACCATTTGTACACTCACCTCAAAGGCTCGTGTTTCCTAGAACAAAAGAATTTAAAGTCGTTCTAAACTTGGGTGATTTAAATACTAGAGGATATAACAACGTTTCTATTCAGTTTTATCATCTTGTAGACAAACTCGCTTGACCACTTTCCACAGAAAAAACAGTTTGATTCGACTTTGTCTACAATCTGAAACCTTCAGCTAAATGCTGAAGGTTTTTTTAGCTTATCTGTGGACAAAAGACATGAGATTATGTATGGTGTAAGTGCGGGTGAAAGCGCAACCAAAATCGACGTCGAGGAATCGTGAAACTCGCATTAATTAGGGTGATTTAATCATTTAATTAAAGGAGGAAACACATGGCTAAAGTGATTTGTGTCTTATACGATGATCCAGAAACGGGTTTTCCACCAGCTTATGCCCGAACAACATTACCAACAGTCACACATTATCCAGACGGTCAAACAGTGCCATCACCAACAGCAATCGATTTTAATCCCGGTGAATTATTAGGCAGTGTTTCTGGTGAACTAGGGTTGCGGTCGTATTTAGAAAGTCTCGGCCACGAATTAATTGTTACATCGAGTAAAGATGGTAGCGACAGTGTGTTAGAACAGGAATTACATGACGCGGAAATTATTATTTCGCAACCGTTTTGGCCAGCCTATATGACAGCCGAACGGATGGCGAAGGCACCGAAGTTAAAACTAATTATTACGGCTGGTATTGGTTCCGATCATACTGATTTAGAAGCAGCCAGCAAACATAATATTACTGTGGCAGAGGTTACCTATAGCAATAGTCATAGTGTGGCTGAACATGTTGTTATGATGATGTTGTCACTTGTTCGTAATTACCTGCCATCTAATGAATGGGTCCGTAAAGGTGGTTGGAACATTGCTGATTGTGTATCGCGCTCTTATGACATTGAAGGCATGCACGTTGGTACGATAGCCTCAGGTCGGATTGGTCTACGCGTCTTGCGCTTATTAAAACCGTTTGATGTGAATCTGCATTATTATGACCGCCGTCGTTTACCGCTCGAAGTCGAACAAGAGCTAGGTTTAACTTATCATGAGAGTGTGGCCAGTTTGACAAAAGTGTGTGATGTCGTTAATTTACAATGCCCGTTATACCCTGAAACAGAACATATGATTAATCGCGCCAGTTTAAAAGACTTTAAAAAGGGTGCTTACTTGATTAATACGGCTCGCGGGAAACTGTGTGAGCGCGATGCGATTGTCGGGGCGTTAGAAAGTGGCCAATTAGCAGGCTATGCAGGTGATGTCTGGTTTCCACAGCCAGCGCCAAGCGATCATCCATGGCGTACGATGCCGAATCACGGCATGACACCTCATATTTCGGGGTCGAGTTTATCTGCGCAAGCACGATATGCAGCCGGTACCCGTGAAATATTGGAATGTTATTTTGAAAATCGTCCGATTCGTGATGAATACTTGATTATTAAAGATGGTAAACTAGCCGGTGTCGGCGCTAAATCTTACGGTGAAGGCAATGCGACAGCTGGTGCTGAAAAAGCATAAAAGTACCAGCAACCGAAGGAATAATAGTGAACTCACCTCGTTTAACTTTGAAGATATTGGAATGCAAAAGAATAGCGACTAGTTACTGTTGCTACTTTTCACAGAAAAAGCAGTTTAATTCGACTTTTTCTACAATCTTGAGCCACCGCTTGTTGCGGTGGCTTTTTTGCTGTGTATAACTTTACAAACAACGAGTCTTAGTATAATATATAAAAAGTTAAGTACTTTGTACAAAGTACTTTTGTGAAAAACCGGAAGAAGGAGATAGAATAAATGAATTTCAAAAAATTTATGGGATTAACAGGGGTTAAGGCTTCGATTTTTATGGGGATTTTTTATGCAGTAGCAATGTTATTAATCTTTTTAACAGGTTATTCAGCATTACCAGCTAATATGGATGAACTGAAAGTAGCGATTGTAAATGATGATAAAGGACAAGCAGGCACGCAAATTTCAAAAGAATTAGCGAAGAGCCTTCCTTTTGAAATAAACAGTGATTTAACGAATGAAAATGCAATGAAGAAACTTGAAGATAATAAGTATGCGTTAGTGATTCATATTCCAGAATCATTTTCGGATAATGCAACAAAAGGAAAAGCAGCTGAAATTGACTTTACGGTCAACGAAGCTTCAGCAACGATGGTTTCTTCTGCAATGAAATCAGTCGTTTCAGAAATAAATACACAGTTGAGCGCGAATTTCTCAACGAAAACGGCCGAAGGTGTTTTGTTAAACATGAACGTGCCAAAAGAGCAGTCAGCAGCGATTGCGAAACAAATTGATCAAGCTTATGTTGGTAATTATGTCATTATTAATGATGTGCCTGACGGTATGAATAACAACATGTTACCGATGTTTTTAACAATGGCTTGTTATGTAGGTGCCATGATTGGTGCAATGCAATTAGTTAGTGCTTTTAAACAAAGTCGTGGGCGGGCGTCGCGGGTCAAACTGTTCGGTTATGTCCAAGGGGCAGCGTTAATTATTGCGATTGTTTCAACGATTTTTGCAGTCACAGTGGCCTTCTTCCTAACCGAGATGGGCTCCGATGTTTTAATCAAAATTGCGGGCCAACAAATCTTGCTCTACATGGCTGCATTTAACGTCTGTGCGATTTTTACCTTCTTAATTGGAGATGGTGGGATGATTTTGAATATCCCAATCTTATTGTCGCAAACAATTGCGAATGGTGCGACAATGCCACGTGAGATGATGTATGGGTACTTCAATGCGATTAGTCATGTGTCACCGATGTATTATTCCGTGCAATCGTATTTTGCCGTTATTTTTGGTTCAACTTCACAAGTACCGTTTTTATGGGGGTTAGCAGCTGTAGCAGTGGGTGCCATGTTAATTAATGCGTTAGTGGTCACATTTGTGCATAAAAAGCTTCCCGTTGACACCCAACCTGTAGTACTCTAAGATAAAGAAGATTCGCTCGATAGCTGAGCATCCAATTTAGTAGTCACTTGGAGGTGTAAGATGTCCATTCAGATTTATATTTTGAGTAAACTGATGCAAGGCGACAATTATCCTTATAAATTAAAAAAAGAATTATCAGAACCGATTCCCTTTGATAAATTGGGGAATTTAACGGAGAGTAAATTATACTATCATTTTGAAACACTAAAAAAGCAAGGATTTATTGAAACAACGCGTGTAATTAAAGAAGAGCATCGACCTGACAAAAACATCTTTTCAATTACAGCTAAAGGCCGAAAGCAATTGCCACTGAAAATTTATGAAGTATTTGAAAAAAGTCATCGTGTCGAAGAAATGATGATTGGTTTATTCTTTTTAGAACACGTCGATAAAGCACGTATTGTTGCGATATTTGAAGGTAAGTTAGCAGCATTACAAGCCAAAAGTGAGGAATTATCGTTGTTGTATCCACATGTCATTTCGCAAGGAAAAAAACGTGAGATGGTTGAATTCGTGGATGGTTATTTTACTGAAAAAAGGAATCGTGAAATGTCCTGGATGAGTGAATTAATCGCTAAATTAAAAAGTGAAATATCATAACAAAAAAGGAATCTCACAGGAGATTCCTTTCAGACTGAAGATAAACGCTGTTCTAGGTCGTTACGACTTGCTCGCTCGGGATTACGTACCATCAGTACGCGCACCGTCACTCGCTCGTCGTGCCTACTAGAACGAGAGGATATAACAACGTTTCTTTTCAGTCAAGTCATCTTGCAGCCAAAGTCACTTGAACTAACGTTCAA
>NZ_AODH01000009.1 GCF_000525915.1 Brochothrix campestris FSL F6-1037
TGAAGCGTCACCCGCAGAAAGCGTCCTTCACATTAGGAATGACTACAAAAAAAAGCAGCTACCAAAAAAGGTAGCTGCAAAAATGACTTGTTTTACTAACTTTTGAATAACAACACTATTTGACATAGAGCCAAAAAAAACCTGAGTCTCTCATGTTTGAGAGACTCAGGTTCAGATTATAGACAAAGTCTAAACAGACTTCATTTTCTTTGTAATGCTATTACAGTGACTTTGGCTACAAAATGACTTGACTGAAAAGAAACGGTGTTATATCCTCTCGTTCTAGTAGGCACGACGAGCGAGTGACGGTGCGCGTACCGATAGTACGTAATCCCGAGCGAGCAAGTCGTAACGACCTAGTACAGCGTTTATCTTCAGTCTCAACCTGAGTCTCTCATGTTTAAGAGACTCAGACTGTCAGGCTATCTTATGAGGCGCTAACTGTCGCTGTTGGTTTATCTGCAGCTTCTTTATCAAAGCTACCATCAACCTTACTTGTGACAACACCAGCCACCATTGAATCGCTGACGTTTAAGGCAGTACGTCCCATGTCGATTAATGGTTCGACTGAGATTAACACACCGGCAAGACCAACAGGTAAGTTTAACGCAGATAAGACGATGATTGCCGCAAATGTTGCACCACCACCAACACCTGCCACACCAAATGAACTAATTGCCACAACGGCAATTACCGTTGCGATGAAGCTAAATGAAGTGACATCTGTTCCAGTTGAGACCGCAATCATAATCGCTAACATCGCTGGATAAATACCAGCACAACCGTTTTGCCCAATCGATAGACCGAACGACGCGGCGAAGTTCGCAATCCCACTCGGAACACCCATCCGTTCTTGAGCTTGAATGTTCAACGGTAAGGCACCCGCACTCGTACGTGAGGTAAAGGCAAACGTTAACACTGGCATCGCTTGTTTAAGGTAGGCTTTAGGACTCATACCCGCAAAGGCTAAAATGACCAAGTGGATGATGAACATCACAATAATCGCTGCATACGAAGCAATAACGAACGTCCCCAGTTTTCCAATCGCTGCTAAATCACTTGTTGCTGTTGTATTAGCAATAATGGCAAACACCCCATAAGGCGTTAATTGAATAATCATTCGAACGATGCGGACGATGATGGCATAAAAGGCATCAATTAAGTTCGCAAAAAAAGCAGCTTCTTTCACCTGTTTGTTTTTGACGCTTGTGTAAGCAATCCCTACAAACAAAGCAAAAACAACAACCCCTAGTGTCGACGTGGCACGAGCACCAGTAAAGTCTAAGAACACATTACTTGGAATAAACTCAACAATTTTTTGTGGTAATGTCAAATCAATTGTGGCTGCCTTGTCTTGAATTTCTTGCGCACGGGCAATCTCTGATGCCCCTTGGGTAATGCTGTTAGCATCGAGATTGAACAGTAAAGCAGCGCCAATCCCAACTGCCGCGGCAATCGCTGCTGAAACGACAAGCACCACAATGATGGTTGAGCCGATTTTAGCAACATTCGCTTTCAATTGTAAACGCGTGAACGCTGCTACAATCGATACAAAAATAAGAGGTATTGCTACCATTTGTAAAAATTTAATGTAACTGTTCCCGATAAGACCTAACCAGTCGGTTGTCATCGTTGTAATTTCGTCGGCCGATCCATAAATAAATTGCATTGCTAAACCGGCAACGACCCCAACTGCTAAGGCTGTTAAGACACGCTTAGAAAAAGACACTTTACGTTTTTGCATCACGATAAACAGACTAATAATAATGGCTGCAATAACTAAGTTAATAATGGTTAATGTAATAGTCATGATTCACACTCCTTGTTTTTATCCCGAGTAAATTGATGAGGATTCGAAATTCATCTTACCGTTTTATGCTATCCTTGTCAACAGGAAAAATCAAAAAAACTCACTTTCAACAATCAAAAGTGAGTTTTAGTAAGGGTGTAGCCTTTCTTATTTTTTAGAAGTAACTAACTTCAAATCAACTGAAATTGTTTTTGCTAATGTTTTACCGTCCGCGATTGCTGTGACAGCTTCCACTGCTTTTTGCCCAATCAATTCTGGTTGTTGAGCAATCGTCGCGGCCATTTTACCTTCTTTAACCGCCTTGAGTCCATCGTCATTGCCATCAAAACCGACGATTAAAATATCTTTGCCGGCTGCTTTCGCTGCTTCAACAGCACCAAGCGCCATTTCATCATTTTGGGCAAAGATGGCAGTAATGCTTGCATTCGCTTGCAACACATTTTCGGCGACATTTAAGCCCTTTGTGCGATCAAAATCGGCTGATTGTTTTTCGACTACGGCCAGCTTCGTGTCGGCAACACTATGAAAGCCTTCGCCTCGTTCGCGGGTTGCAGAAGCACCTGGTGTGCCTTCAAGTTCTGCCACCTTGGCTTGTTGGCCGAGTTGGGCAATGATAAAGTCTGCCGCCATTTTACCACCTTCGCGGTTATCTGAAGCGACGAGTGTTTCAACCTTACCTTTATCAGCTGAACGGTCAATCGCTATCACAGGGATATCAGCATCATTGGCCGTTTTAACAGCGGCTGATATTGCGGCTGAGTCAACTGGATTAACTAAGAGCATATCGACATCTTGTTGAATTAAATCATCGACGTCATTGCTTTGTTTCGACGAATCATTTTGCGCATCTGCAATCTTAACAGTGATTCCAGCCGCTTTTGCTGCTGTTTCGATGCCCTCTTTAACGGAAACAAAGAATGGATTATTTAAGGTTGAAATCGAGACCCCGATGGTAATGTTTTTGGCATCCATCTGCCGTTCTTTTTTAGCCCAACCAGGTGCTTCTAAGGAACAGCCGCTGAGAATGACTAACGTTGCAATGAGCAAGATACTGATTTTTTTCATTACTATTCACCCCTATGCTTTACTTTTTTTTCGATCAATTAAGACGGCAATTACGATAACGACACCTTTAACGACCATCTGATAAAAACTAGACACGCCGAGTAGATTAAGCCCGTTATTTAATGTCCCAATTATAAGCACACCGATTAAGGTGCCGATAATCCGACCTTTACCACCGGCTAAGCTCGTACCTCCTAACACAACAGCTGCAATCGCATCAAGTTCATACGATTGTCCCGCTGTTGGTTGTGCTGAATCAAGGCGTGATGCTAAAATCGCCCCCGCCAATGCGGCTAACAAACCTGTTAACGCATAAATCATAATTTTCACTTTGCTCGTGTTAATGCCAGAAATAATTGCCGCTTTTTCATTGCCACCTAAGGCATACGTTTGGCGGCCGAACGCGGTTTTATTCAAAATAAACCAAAGGATAATGAAGGTAACAATCATCGTAATGGCAGGTACGGGGATACCGAATAAGTAGCCACGACCAAACGCTTGAAAGAGGAAGTTGTCACTTAGACCAGTAATCGGATTTCCATCTGTGTAGACGAGGGTCAACCCCCTAAAAATAGTCATCGTTGCTAAGGTTGCAATAAACGGTGCCATTTTCCCAACTGTAATCAATAAGCCGTTAACAGCACCGAGTACAGCACCGATAACACAGGCTAACACAATCGCGATAATTGGATCGACACCACTCACAATAATACCAGCCATAAAGGCGCTAGAAAGTGCCAAAATCGAACCGACCGATAGATCAATACCACCGGTTAAAATAACAAAGGTCATCCCGAAGGCAATCAATGCATTAATCGACACTTGACGTAATAAGTTCAGTAAGTTCAATGGTTCTAAGAAGGCTGGATTCATAATGGCAACAATCGCCACGAGTAAAATCAAGCCGATAAATGGTACTAGTTTTTCTCCAAAACGTTTGATGCTCATCTTTAGTTCCCCCCTGTTGCTAATGTCATTATTTTTTCTTGCGTTGCTTCTGCTCGACTGAGCTCACCCGTAAGCCTGCCCTCGTGAATAACGACAATACGGTCGCTCATACCTAACACCTCAGGAAGCTCTGATGACACCATGATAATGCCGACACCTCGATCCGTCAGCTCGTTCATCAACTGATAAATTTCACGTTTGGCGCCAATATCGACACCACGGGTCGGTTCATCCATAATTAAAAGTTGCGGTCCAATCCCTATCCATTTGGCAATAACAACCTTTTGTTGATTCCCACCAGAAAGTGATCCTACCGCTAAATCAAGCGAGGCCATTTTGATAGCAAGTCGCTTCGCCAACATCCCGGTAAAGGTGCGCTCGTCTTTTTCGAGCATCACACCATGTGGCGAAAAATCCGCAATACTGGCAAGGGCAATGTTATCATTAATCGAAAAATCAAGAATCAACCCTTCATCCTTACGATTTTCGGTAATAAAACCCATTCCCGCTTTTATCGCTTCTTTTGGCCCTCGTAATTTTTTACGTTCGCCCTTAATGATGACCTCACCGCTATCGTAACGATCCATTGCGAACAAGGCACGCATAATTTCGGTGCGACCCGCTCCCATTAAACCAGCCACACCGACAATTTCACCACTGTCGACCGTCAGTGAGATGTTGTTGAATACACCTTTTTTCGTGAGGTTTTTCACTTCGAGAATGCGCTCACCTCGATGCAGTGTTCGTTGCGGAAAACGTTCGGTCAATTCACGACCGACCATTTGCTTGACCACCGTATCAAATGACGTCGCAGCAATCGCCTCCGTGCTAACAGAAATACCGTCTCGCATAATTGTAATCCGATCACACAGTTGAAAGATTTCTTCCATTCGATGGGAAATGTAGACGATTGATACGCCACGTGCCCGCAGTTGCTGCATCACGCGGAATAAATGTTCGGTCTCTGCTTCTGTCAAAGCAGCCGTTGGTTCATCCATAATGATGACCTTTGCCTCAGTCATTAAACTTTTCATGATTTCTGCCATCTGTTGTTGCCCTACAGAGCAGTCGCCAGCTTCTTTATAGAGCGGCAATTTAATCCCGATTTCAGCACATTTCGCCTCTGCCAACTGTTGCATTTTCTTCGTTTGCAACACGCCAAACTTACTCAGCTGTTTGCCAATAAACAGGTTCTCTAACAAGGTTAAGTTAGGGAAGATATTTAACTCTTGATGAATAAAGGCGATGCCGTCAGTTTCGGCTTCTTGCGGATTTTTATAGTTTTTTGGTTTGCCGTCAACCTTAATGTCTCCTTGATCAAGTTGATGTAAGCCGGTTAAAATATTCATCAACGTCGATTTACCTGCGCCATTCTCACCCATGAGCGCATGTATTTCTCCATCTAACAGCTCGAAATCAACACCTTTTAGCACCTCGTTTTTGCCGAATGCTTTATGAATATTTGTCATTGTAATCTTCATTCTTCGAACCTCCTCTACGAGTAGACATTAAAAGTTAACGCCTGCATGTAAGATGATATTCGCATACGGGGTTGCTTCACCGGTGCGAATGACTGCCTTTGTTTCAGGGAGTGCGGCCTTTAATTGTTCATGACTAACAGTGACAATCGGTATCGCTTCACCAAATAATGCCTGAATCGCTGCATAAACGTCAGGATTTTGCGTGATTATTTCGGTCGCAATCGTCACTTTCTCGATGACGAGATGCTCAGCGACATTTTTCAAAACCGTCATAAAACGCGGAACTCCTTGTTCAATCGCCAAGTCGATTTTTTTGACTTCTGTGGGAATCGGTAAACCACAATCACCGATTGCGATGGTATCGGTATGTCCGATATCAGCCAGCGTTTTACTCATGTCACTATTTAACGGTCCGTATCGTTTCATTTTGCCAACAACTCCTCAACAGCAGCACGTGTTGGCATACCTGATTGTGCCCCTAATTTTTGGACTGAGAGTGCCGCTGCCGCATTGCCGAAACGAACAGCTTCAGCGAGCGATTGCCCTTCAGCGAGACCAACAGCAAAGGCGCCATTAAACGTGTCGCCTGCCCCTGTCGTATCTGTTACAGCCACTTTAAAAGCTGGAACGGTCGTTTCTTTGAAACACACACCGTCTGCACCTAACGTAATTAACAACTCACCTGGAAACGCCCCAAAGCTATCGGCCCGTGATTGTTGACCAAAAATAAGAGCTGCTTCCGATTCATTCGGTGTTAAGTAACTGAATTTCGCTAAGGTTTCAGGCGCGACCGTTGCCGCTGGTGCGGGATTCACGAGTAATGGTGTACCCTCGCTCTCACAGACATCTGCTAAATAGGCAATCATCGGTAACGGAATCTCATATTGTGTCAACACAATATCTGAGGCCGCTATCGTTGCTCGTGCTTCTTCAATTAAACTAGCAGAGACACAGTCATTAGCACCCTTAATGACGATAATACTGTTATCGCCTTCTGCAACGGTAATGTGTGCCGTCCCACTCGTCTGATTAGTAAAACGTTTTACTAATGACGTATCAACCTGTTGTGACGCTAAATTTGCCACAATCATTTCACCATAGGCATCGTCTCCAACACAGCCGACCATCGTTACATCCGCTCCTAGACGTGCGGCCGCCACAGCTTGATTAGCCCCTTTTCCGCCTGGAAACAAGGAAAGATTCGTTCCAATCACTGTTTCACCTGCTAGTGGGCGTTTAGACGCACTCACGACCAAATCCATCGATAAACTTCCAACTACTGTTATTTTTGTCATCTTCGTCCCTCCATCTTCAAGAAAGCGTTTTCATTTCTGCTCTAGTATATAGTAAAACGTTTTACGTTGTCAATCACAAATAAAAAATAAAGCGTTAACAGCCAACTCGAACACCAAATGACGAGTTGACGCTACCGTTTGTGCCCTTAATTACCTTTTTTCTTTCGTTTTTACGCTTTCACGTTCCTTTAACGAAATCGGTAAAATGGTGGTTGCAATTTCCACCGTTTCAGTTTCAATTAAGGCGAGCATGTGACGAGCGGCAATCGCTCCGATACGCTGGGTTGGCTGGGTAATTGTCGTTAACGGTGGCGACATGAAGTGTGCCAAATTAATGTCATCAAAACCGATGACTGAAAGATCAGCTGGCACGCTTAACCCCGCTTCTTCAGCCGCTTTATACACCCCAAACGCCATCAGGTCATTACAGGCAAAGATGGCGCTCACACCTTTGTTGATCAGCGCTTGTGCAGCCAAATAACCACTTTGTTCATTAACAAAACCGGCTTCTTCTAACAATGGGGCCTGTTTGATTGCTTTCATCGCAGCCAAATACCCCTGTGAGCGTTGGTAAATATTACTGAACTGCGGTTTCGTGGTAATACAACCAATGGCCGTATGCCCCTTTTGTAATAAGTGTTCAGTTGCTGTCATACCACCGGCAAAATCGTCAATAAAGACACCATTTGTATCGCTGTAGTCACTCGGACGATCCAACAATAAATAGGGCACACGACGACTCGCCAGTTTGCTAAGCAAATGTTTATTATCCGATACTGTTCCGGCTAAAAAAAACGCCATCGACGAAGCGATATAACATTTCATCAACATAACGCTCTTCACGGGCCAGATCCGATGATGAGTTACAGAGCAGCACCAAATACCCTTGCTCCACCAAAATATCCTCTATCACCTTTGCTAATTCCGCAAAAAAAGGATTGGTAATTTCCGACACGATAAACCCAATCGTTTTACTCTTTGTTTTATTTAAATTTTTGGCGAAATAATGTGGTTGATAATTTAATTTTACAATGGCCTCATTCACCTTCGCATGTGTGTCTGTACTAAAACGCTGTCCTTTTTGATTGATGATTAAAGAAACCGTTGTAATCGAGACATCGGCTTCACGGGCAATGTCTTTAATGGTTACCTTCATAGTCTGATCACCTTCTTTTTTTGTTAGTTTCAGCTGTCGTATTACTCAGCAACAAGCACAGTTTGGACTGGCAGGTCATGTGCCTCAACAGGAAGTTCAGTCACAAGCTGTTCACTAAAGGCCAGTGAGATGGTCGTCCCTCGATAGATGCCCAACAAACGATCATAGTAACCACCTCCAAAACCAATGCGATAGCCTGCCGTATTAAACGCAACCCCAGGGACAATTAGTAAATCAATCGTTGCTGCGTCAATCACAGCCGCTGTCGGTAACGGCTCCTCAATGCCCCTTAGAGACTGTGTCGGTGTCGACTTGGTATAGTTACAAAATAAAAGCAAACGTTCGTTAGACTGTGTTCTAGGGATGACAACACGTTTTTGTTCTGCCCAGGCTTGTTCAATGATTGGCTGTGTCGCTATTTCAGGTGCTTTACTCATTGTGATGCCGATTGTTGTCGCCTTCTGCCAGTTGGGACTAGAAAACAATTGCTGATACAGTTGCTGCTCTTTTAATAAGCGTCTATTCGGTGCCATCGTTGCTAACTTAGACAAAATCCTTTGACGTAACCTTTGTTTCGTCATGCTGGGTAACCCCCTTTTTTAAAAAACAGTATAAAAAAAGACAAAATCAAATTGACTTTGTCCCAGGTGTTATTATTTTGTTTCACGGTGTACTGTTGAAGCTTTGTCACGTGGACAATATTTTTTTAATTCAACACGTTCCGGATTAGTACGTTTGTTTTTTGTAGAAATGTAGTTTTGTTCGCCACATTCAGTACATTTTAATGTAATATTTACGCGCATGATTTTCCCTCCCTATTGTCTGATTAATTCAGCACAAGAATGGTTTCATAATATCATTTATTTCACCCTATTGTCAAGTCGATAACGCACAGTTCCTCTTATTTTCAGTAAATCTTTAAAAAAAATGAATATATGACAGTATTACCGATATGCGATATAATTAAACTAGAATTAACAAAAAAAACTAAAACATAGGTGAAAAGAGGTGTCATTCTACACATGAGTCTTATACTAATCATCATTTTACTCGTTCTCGCAATCGTATCACTCGTTCTTTCTTTTATGAAAAAAAGCGATACTGCTGCCTTAGAAAAAGAAGTTGACGAACGTTCTGTTCATCTTTTAAAAGAAAACAGTGCATTACGTGAACGTATTAATCGGATTGAAGATGTTTTACAGATTGATTCATCACAGTCGAACCATAACTTTGCTACCGAACAAATCAATCTTAACGAGTTATTAAAACAAGAAATCACAGTGCTATACACAACTGGCCTCACGCCAGAAAACATCGCCATCAAAACAGCTACACCGCTTGATAAAGTCGAAAAAATCATTCATGATTATGTTCAAAATGTATAACCAAGGAGGACAAATATGTCTAGAGAAGCCTATCGCTGGTTAGGAATCGGTTTTCTGATTGCAGCCATCCTTGTTCTATCGTTTAAGTTGTTTGGCACTGACTCAGAAGCAACCTCAAAAAAAGCAGTGAAGGTTGCTGAAACCACCACTTCAACTACCCCCTCAAACGAACAAGCTGACTGGAAAAAGAAATACGAGGATTTATTGGCTGAAACTGAAACAGCTAAATTAGCAAGTGAACAAGCAGCTGAAGAAAAGGCTGCCAAAAAGACCGAAACAGCTGCTAATGCTAAGAAAAAAAGTGATTCTAACAAAAACAAAGACAGTGTATCTATTTCAATCGGCGAAGGCGAACCTGCCTCCGACGTTGCTAAAAAGCTGGCTGAGTACGATATGATTAGCGATGCTGATTATTTCACTGAGTTTATGCGTAATAACGGTTATGAAAAATTCATCCGTAACGGCACTTACACGATCAAAAAAACAATGAACCTTGATGATATTGCTAAAACAATTACCGGTCAAAACTAAAAAAAAGCACTGAGCCACACAACTTGTGTGGTTCAGTGCTTTTTCTAGTTGTCTTCTTTTGTTATTTTCAAGGCATTGTCAGTCCCATCAGCCTTTTTAGCCCGCTCTTTTTGCAGGTTAAAGTAGGCATCAAACACACCTTTAGCAATAATCATGTTTAAATGGTTCTCATTGTCGCCCGTGTATGCCCAAGGCACAGCTACTGATACAGCGATTTCTGGATCATCATATGGTGCATAACCAACAAAGGTTGTGTTCCAAACAGCCGGAGCTGCAATACCAGATGTGTAATCCCAGTCAGGTCCAGCATAAAATGATTCTGCTGTTCCTGTTTTACCAGCCACCTTGTAGTCCAAGCCGGCAAAGTAGGATGCACCTGTTCCGCCAGTTGTTCCACCAGCTGTGTTATTCATTACCTCGTAAAAACCTTTTTGCACTTGTTCGAAGTAGTTTTTTGGCAAGTCAATCTTATTTAAAATTCGTGCGTTTGCCTGCGTTTGTAACGCACCAACTTCATCATCTTCATTGGTAGCATCACGCACTTGCCCAAGAATATGTGGTGCAATTCGATACCCATTATTAGCAATCGTCGACACATATTGATTTAATTGTAACGGTGTATAACCATCATACTGGCCATACGATAAATCGAGGTATTTACCTGGTTCTGTCTCGGTTCCAATAATACCGGTTGCTTCACCTGGTAAATCAATCCCCGTTGTCGTACCTAATCCAAACTCCGCATAGACTTTGCGCAGTTTATCAAACGCTGTCGTTGGAATATCGAGCGATCCATCTTTGACATAGGTTGCGCCTGCAATATCGAGCGCTGTTTTCATCATATAAACGTTGGATGATTGACGCAAGGCTGAAATATCATTCATTGCGATTGACCCTGTCCGGTTAAACCATGAACTTTTTTTCTCAGTCCCTTTTAACTCAATCGGCTCATCGATTTCAGTATAGCCTGGTTCTTTACCATATGTGTAACCGGCCATCACTGTTGCACCTTTGATAGCCGAACCCATAACATAAGATGATGTAAAGGTTCCGAGTGAGTCATCTTCAAACTTGCCTTTTTTATATTGTTGACCGGCAAGTGTTAAAATTTCACCTGTTTTCGGATTGGTAATAACGACATAGGCCCGATCTAAAAAAACTGAACCAGCTGTTGTTTTCCCCATTCGAAGAGTATCTTTAATGATTTTATCTGTTTTTGCTTGCAAGTCAGCATCAATCGTTAAGACGACATCGCTCCCTTTTTTACCAGCATAATCTTCAATCGTTGAAATAACATTGCCAGACGAATCAGTCTCACTGCTATATTCTGCTTTGGCTCCTCTTAACAACGCTTCATATTGTTGTTCAACATAACTTTGACCCACTCGGTCATTACGAGCGTAACCAAGCGCCAAATAACTTTGTAGACTCTCATCAGGCAAACCTTGTTTCTCACTTGTAACCGACCCTAAAATCGAGCGTAAGGTTGTATCACTGCGGTATGACCGCACCCAATCTTTCGCGGTGTCTACTCCTGGTAGCTCACTTAAGTTTTCACTTACTTTAGCAATTTCAATATCGGTAACATCTTTACTTTTAACGTTGACTGGTGTCAAAGCATAGCCCGCATTAAATTGACGGTAAATAAAGGCGATATTTTTATCTTCGGTTGTCAATTCAGCCAACTGTGGTTTCGTAACACTCTCAACCTGTTTCGCATAATACTCTGCGTTTCCGATTTTTTCAGCTTCTTTATCAGTGATTTTCGTGTTTGCTTTCGCTTCTTTCGGATGTTTTATAATCCAGTAATCAATCAAATCACGTTCGGTAATATTATCGGTATCAACCGTAATCATCGTTGATAATTTTTTAGCAGTCGCAATCATTTCCGCCGTTTTGGTTGTTGATGAACGTGTATACGTAATGGTATTTTCAGGTTTATTGGCGACTAATTTCTTGAAATTACGATCGTATATTTCACCACGCGGGACATTTTTCGTTACGGTTGTGCTATTCGTTTGTTCCACTTCATTTTTATAATCTTCACCATAGACAATCTGTAAAAAACCTAACCGTAAGATTAGGATTGCAAACAAGGTGAACACAATAAAGAATAAAATATTTAATCGTATAGGAATATGCACCTTACGCTTACTCCGGCTTTTTTTACCATTCACATCAAACAATCCTTCCGTTAAAAAAGTACTTCCTTAATTTTAGTACAAATCCGATAATAATGCTAGACACAAGGGGTGTTTCTCACAATTATTCTTTTTAAACAGGAGTTTTTTGCAATTAGCGACTATCTTCGATATGATAAACAGTAAGTAGCGTACCTCAATGTGCGCAAATCATATATTTTAAGGATAGGTGGTCACAACACACATGAAACTGTTCACACGCTTTATTAAAAGTATTTACTCACCCGATGACATTGCCTCTTATCGCACCGTCAAAACCGGTGGCTTCATCGCACAAATCATTTTAATTGCCTGTCTCGCCTTTATTCCGACGGCGTACTTAGTAGCGACACAGTCCACTGCTCTCTTAGCTGATGTCACTGATGTCGTGAAAAATGATTTCCCCGATTTCACCATCAAAGATGGCACCTTACAGGCAACGAGTGACAAAACCATTATGAAATCGTTAAATCAAGGTGTTCTTGGCTTTGCCACTTCTGATGACAACGCTGAATCCAGTTTATCGCAACTTACTCCTGTCACACAAATTGGTGTTGGCTTTTTCAAAGAAGGACTTGTCGTTGAGTATTTTGGAACCTCTCAAACGATTCCCTATTCAATGATCAACTTGGAAAGCAAGGCTGACTTAGTTAAGATGCTCGACTCGACAAAAGAGTCTGCCACCTATGTTCTCACAATGATTTTCATCTTCATGTTCGTGTTATTACTCGTGATGACAACGATTAAAGTCTTCTTTTACGGCTTGTTTGCCTTCTTGCTTGGAAAATCTGGTCGTAAAAACATCACCTATTTGGCAGCTGTAAAAATTTCAGCTTTCAGTTGGAGCTTGATGACGGTTTTCACCTTCATTACTGATATAGCATCTATTTCAATCTCCTACTTATCGGAGTTCAACATCCTGATTACCATTGTGATTATGTTCCTTGCTGTAAAACGCATCCCAATGGAGAAATAAAAGCGATATCTGCTCGTTCAACAGCGTATAAATTGGAAAGATCGTGCTTGCGATTATTTACCATCGCAAGAAGCGAGCTTGAAATTTACTAGCTGTTAGCTGATTGAGCTAGACTAATAAAAGCGATATCTGCTCGTTCAACAGCGTATAAATTGGAAAGGTCGTGCTTGCGATTATTTACCATGCAAGAAGCGAGCTTGAAATTTACTAGCTGTTAGCTGATTGAGCTAGACTAATAAAAGCGATAGCTAACCGGTAGAAGCAAACAGCTTGGAAGAAAAATGTGAGCGATTATTTACCGTCGCAATCATTTTTCTGAAAGATGAAAGCTTCTGGTTGATTGAGCTAGACTAATAAAAGCGATATCTGCTCGTTCAACTTCGAAGATATTGGAATGGAAAAGCGTAGCGACTATTTACCGTCGCTGCTTTTTTAATGAAATATCACAGAAGTTAGCTGATTGAGCTAGACTAATAAAAGCGATAGCTAACCGATAAAAACAAAAAAGTCCGTTGTGCAAATCAAATGCACAGCGGACTTTTTATTATTCTGCTTTTTCTGTAATATCTAGCTGCAACTCAGCCAATTGTTTCGCACTTACAGCTGAAGGAGCCTGTGTCATCGGATCACTTGCACGACCTGTTTTCGGGAAGGCAATCGTATCACGAATGTTATCACGACCTGTCAATAACATCACCACGCGGTCAAGTCCTAAGGCAATCCCACCGTGAGGCGGTGTACCGTATTCAAAGGCATCCATCAAGAAACCAAATTGAGCACGGGCTTCTTCTTCAGTAAAACCAAGCGCTTTGAACATTTTTGCTTGGATGGCACTGTCATAAATACGCAACGATCCTCCACCAAGTTCATAACCATTTAAAACGACATCATAGGCTTGCGCATAAACAGCTTCTGGTTTTGTATCAAGCAATGCCACATCTTCTTCGTTTGGCATTGTAAACGGATGATGCGCTGCTACAAAACGGTTTTCTTCTTCATCGTATTCAAACAATGGCCAGTTCACAACCCAAAGGAAGGCTAACTCATCTTCGTTAATTAAGTTCATTTCTTTCGCGACTTTGCCACGTAATGCGCCTAATGATGCAGCTACAACACTTGCTTTATCAGCGACAAAGACAAACATATCACCTACATGACCGTCTAGTTTAGCAATTAACTCCGCTTGTTTCGTAGCATCGAAGAATTTAGCGATTGGTCCTTTTAATTCCCCTTCTTCTACTTTTACCCAAGCAAGACCTTTAGAGCCATAAATCTTCACAAATTCACCCATCGCATCGATTTGTTTACGTGAATATGCTGCGCCACCACCGACAATGTTAATCGCCTTAACTTGGCCGCCCATTTCAATCGCTTGTGTGAACACTTTAAAGTCACTCTCTGCCACAACATCAGCCACATCGACCAATTCTAACCCAAAACGAACATCTGGTTTGTCGCTGCCGTAACGCGCCATTGCTTCATCGTATTCCATGCGCGGAAACGGTGTCGGGATATCGATCCCTTTAGCTTCTTTAACGACTGCTTTTAACAACGATTCTGTCATTGTTTGAATTTCTTCAGCACTTTGGAAACTTGTCTCAATATCAATTTGAGTAAACTCAGGTTGACGATCACCACGTAAATCTTCGTCACGGAAACAACGGACAATTTGGTAATACTTATCGAAACCAGCAGCCATTAACAATTGTTTGTTCAATTGCGGTGACTGTGGCAACGCATAAAAATGACCAGGATGTACACGGCTTGGTACAAGATAATCACGTGCCCCTTCTGGTGTTGATTTATTCAACATCGGTGTTTCGATGTCTAAGAAGCCTAAATCATCTAACGTATTACGCACTGCGCGCTTAATATCATGACGTTTACGAATAATATTTGACATTTCCGGACGACGCAAGTCCAAGTAACGGTATTTTAAACGGAGGTCATCACTGACATCAACGCCATCTTCAATGTAAAAAGGTGGTGTTTTAGCTGCATTCAACACTTCGATTGATGAAGCCAACACTTCAACCGCACCGGTTTTAATCTTCGTATTCACTTGCGCTGCGGCGCGTTCAACGACCTTACCTTTGATGGTAATGACATATTCACCACGCACATTTTCAGCAATCGCTAACGCTTCTTTTGATTCGTCAGGATTAAAGACGATTTGAACAGCACCCTCACGGTCACGTAAATCGATAAAAATTAAGCCACCTAAATCACGACGTTTTTGTACCCAACCACTTAAAGTGACTTCTTGACCAACAAAGTCAGTTGTTACTAATCCGCAATACGTTGTACGTTTATCCATTAGTTTGTCTCTCCTTCAGCTTGTTTGCTTTGTAATGTTGCAATGAAATCAGTCATTGCCACTTTCTCTTGCGTCCCGGTAGTCATGTCTTTGATATTGATTAAGCCTTCTGCTAATTCCTCTTCACCAACAACGACAACAAAACGGGCATTTTCACGGTCAGCTGTTTTAAATTGACCTTTAACTTTTTTCGATAAGTAATCACGTTCCGCTGTAAAGCCGGCTTGACGTGCGGCCATCGTTAATTTCAGTGTCACCGGTGATACCGCTTCGCCAACACCTACAACGAAAACATCGAGTGTATTTTCAAAAGGCAAGACAATCTCTTCGGCTGCAAGTGCGGCCAGTAAACGTTCAATACTTAAGGCAAAGCCAACACCTGGTGAGGCTGGCCCACCTAGTTCTTCAACTAAACCATTATAACGCCCACCCCCACAAAGGGTTGTAATCGCGCCAAAACCTTTTGCCTCACTCATGATTTCAAAGGTTGAGTGGTTGTAGTAATCCAATCCTCGTACCATCGTTGGATCTTCGATATAGGCAATCTCCAACGCATCTAAATGACATTTAACCGCTGTGTAATAAGCCAATGATTCTTCATTTAAGAATGAAATAATCGATGGTGCAGATGCGATTAACGGATGTGCGTGATCGACTTTACAGTCTAAAATACGCAGTGGATTTTTTTCTAAACGTGTTTGACAATCCGAACAAAATTCATGAATCGTCGGTTTAAAGTGGGCAATCATCGCTTCACGGTGTGCGAGACGACTGTCTTTATCACCCAGTGAATTAATCACCAATTTCACTTCTTTCAAGCCTAATTCTTGATAGATGGATAAGGCAAGTGCCATGATTTCAGCATCGATGGCTGGATCCTGAACACCAATTGCCTCAGCACCTAATTGTACGAACTGACGTTGACGTCCTTTTTGCGGACGCTCATAGCGAAACATTGGCCCACAATAAAACAATTTTGCTGGTTGATTCACCTGTCCGAACAATTTATGTTCAACATAGGCACGCGCAACTGAGGCTGTTCCTTCAGGACGTAACGTCATTGAACGGTCTTTGCGGTCTTTAAAGGTATACATTTCCTTAGTGACGATATCGGTTGTATCACCGACTCCTTTTTGAAACAGCTCAGTGTGTTCAAAAATAGGTGTGCGGATTTCACTGTAACGCGCACGTTTAAAGAGTTGTTGTGCCACCTGTTCGATGTACTGCCATTTTTCACTTTCTCCTGGCATAATGTCAACTGTTCCACGTGGTATTTGAATTTTCATCGGTCAATGACCTCCTTTATAATTTTAAGTACAAAAAAAGAAAACAAACGTCACCCTGCTCTAACGAACAAGGGACGAGTGTTTTCTTATCACCCGTGGTACCACCCTAATTGAAAACACACTGTGTTTTCCACTCTCAGTTAACGCCTGATAACGTTTCACTCTACTGGCAAGCGTTCGAATGAAAACCTCCTAAGTGTCTTTCAAACAGGGTTTGGTGAAAAACCTTACAGCCACGGGTTTTTCTCTCTGAAACCAAACGATCTCTTTTACTTTTCTTAATCAACGGTATCTCTATGTTTAATATATTTATCCTATGATAAATTAAGAAATAAGTCAATAGAACGATTCCGTTTTTTGAGACTTTTTCAGTAAAAGACGCTTTTTATTAATTAATAGACGTTCGTCGTTAACGGATCAATTGTTTCGACGCTCGTTTTTATCTCCTGTAAAAAACGTCCCGCAACGAGGCCATCTAACACACGATGATCAATTGAGAGGCAGAGGTTCACCATGTCCCGAATCGCAATCATGCCATCTTTCACTACCGGCCGTTTAACGATTGACTCCACTTGTAAAATCGCGGCCTGTGGATGATTGATGATGCCCATCGACTGGACTGAACCGAATGATCCCGTCGAGTTAACCGTGAACGTCCCACCAGTCATTTCGTTAGCACTGAGCTTACCTGTCCGTACTTTTTGCGCCAACGTATTAATCTGTTTACCGATGCCTTTCACACTCAACTCATCTGCCTGTTGAATTACAGGTACGAACAAGGCGTCATCCGTTGCTACCGCAATCGATAAGTTAATCGCTTGGCGTTGGATAATCGCTTCATCAGTCCACGTACTGTTTAACTCAGGGTATTTTTTCAACGCCTGTGCCACCGCCTTCACAAAGAAAGCAAAATAACTAAGACTAAATCCTTCTTTGGCTTTGAACTCATCTTTGAGGCGATTACGTGCCACAACGAGCGCAGTAGCATCGACTTCGACCATCACCCACGCATGAGGAATTTGCTGGACGCTTTCAACCATGTGTTTAGCAATGGCCTTACGAACGGGTGTTAACGGCACTGTTTTATCGCCTGATAATATCGCTGCCGTATGAACTTGCGTCGGTGGTGGCGTCGGCGCAACACGTGGTGCAACGGTTGCTTCAGCTCCACTTGCTGGTGCCACTTCCTTCTGAGGTGGTGCTGTCAATACGTCCTTGCGGGTAATTCGGCCGCCCTTACCAGTACCGCTTAAGTGGCTTAAATCGAGACCACGTTCATGTGCGAGACGGCGTACAACTGGTGAATAACGGCCACGCTCTAACGGATTTATTTTAGCAACGTTCGGTTGTTTTTCTGCAACGTTCGGTTGTTTTTCTGCAACGTTCGGTTGTTTTTCTGCAACGTTCGGTTGTTTTTCCATCATTGCATTGTTGCTTGTTGGTGCGGTCTCAATCGTACAAATTACCTCGTTGATAGGCACTGCCACGTCGATAGCGGCCACTAAGTCTTTAATGACGCCTGTAAATGACGAGGGTATTTCGGCTGTCACTTTATCGGTAATCACTTCTGCAATCGGATCATACTCATTGACTTGGTCACCCGGTTGTACGAGCCAGGCCGTTAATGTACCTTCGGTAACACTCTCACCTAATTGAGGCATTGTGATGTTTTCAATTGCCATGTTTTCACTCCCCTATGTTTATCATTAAAAGGTTGCTAATTCGCGCATTGCTGCTTCGACTTGATCACCGTTCACTAAAAAGGCTTTCTCAATCGAAGACGAAAAGGGCATTGCCGGTGAATCAGGTCCTGCTAAGCGTGCAATCGGAGCATCGAGGTCAAACAGACAATGTTCCGCCACAATCGCAGCCACTTCACCAATAATACTGCCTTGCTTGTTGTCTTCGGTTATGAGTAGTACCTTGCCGGTTTTTTGTGCGGCAGCGATAATACTCGCTTCATCTAACGGATAAATCGTTCGCAAATCAAGCAGATGAACTGAGATACCGTCTTCGGCTAACGTTTTAGCTGCCTCATTGGCTAGCGACACACATAAGCCGTATGTGATAACGGTTAAATCGGTGCCCTCACGAACAACATTGGCTTGACCAATTGGCACCAAGTGTTCGCCTGCTGGCACTTCTTCTTTTAACAAACGATAGGCACGCTTATGCTCTAAAAACAAAACGGGATCATTAGCTCGAATCGCTGCCTTGAGTAGCCCTTTAGCATCGCTTGGTGAAGATGGCATCACAATTTTCAATCCTGGTTGCCCCATAAAGATTTTTTCAATTGACTGTGAATGATACAAACCGCCATGAACACCACCACCATAAGGCGCACGGATAACCATCGGAACAGTCCACTCATTATTCGAGCGGTAACGCATACGGGCCGCTTCTGAAATAATTTGATTGATGGCTGGCATAATAAAATCGGCAAACTGCATCTCGGCCACCGGTCGTTTGCCATAGAGCGCTGCGCCGATACCTACACCGGCAATGGCCGATTCTGCCAACGGCGTATCGATGACCCGTTCCGCCCCATAACGGGCATACAAACCTTCAGTTGCCTTAAACACACCGCCTTTTAGACCGACATCTTCACCAATAACAAACACATTCTCATCGCGTGCCATTTCTTCATCCATTGCTAGCGTAATCGCTTCGATATATGATAAAACCGCCATTTAATCGCCTCCCTGTGATTCATCGTAAACATGTAAACCAAGTGTTTCTATTTGTGGCGCAGCGGCTTCTTCGGCATACGTCGTTGCCGCTTGAATTTCCAAGCGCACACGCTCAGCAATGGCAGCTAAAGTATCCGCATCACTATGACCTTCATCGAGCAACTGTGCCTCAAAAAGGGCTAATGGATCATCGAGACGGGCAGCATCGACTTCTTCACGGCTCCGATACGAACGGTCATCATCATCCGATGAATGTGGGGTGAAGCGGTAGGTGACTGTTTCTATCAACGTAGGCCCCTCACCTGCTCGCGCCCGTGTCACTGCCCGTTGAAATGCTAAATAAACAGCAGCAAAATCATTGCCATCAACTGTTTCACCAGGAATACCATAACCAATCGCACGATCAGACAGTTGTGCGGCCTTATACTGTAATTCTTGTGGCACAGAAATCGCGTACTGATTGTTTTCAATCACAAATACCACCGGCAAGGCATGCACACTTGCAAAATTTATCCCCTCATGAAAATCACCCTGGTTTGAGGAGCCTTCGCCACACGAGGTGTAGGCCACAATCGGGTCATTTGACATTTTGGCAGCTAACGCAATTCCGGCTGCATGCGGAAATTGTGTTGTTACTGGTGAACTTTGCGAAACGATGCGGTGTGCCTTATGCCCATAATGTGCAGGCATTTGTCGCCCACCTGAGTTTGGATCTTCGGCTTTACCAAAGGCGGATAGTAACACCTCTTGCGCCGTCATACCAAAGGCGAGTACGACCGCTAAATCACGGTAATAGGGCAATGTATAATCAATCTGACGATCAAAGGCAAAGGCAGACGCAATTTGCGCCCCCTCTTGACCTTGACCCGAAATATTAAATGGTAATTTGCCGGAACGATTAAGCAACCAAATGCGCTCATCTAAGCGCCTTGCCATTAACATCAGTTCATACATTTCGTGAAGTGTGTCACGTGAGACCCCCATTTCACTTAATGCCGTCGTCTTGCGTGCAGTTTTTAACATCAGCTTCCTCCTTTAGGCATGGATGGCATTGCCATCGACAGCGAGCGCTGCTTCAGCCAATGCTTCAGATAAGGTTGGGTGTGGATGAATCGTCGTGCCAATTTCCCAGGCAGTTGCATCGAGCACCTGTGCTAAACCTGCTTCACTAATTAAATCGGTCGCATGTGGTCCTATCATCGCTACGCCCAACAAATCGTTTGTTGCTTGATCCGCGATGACTTTAACAAAACCGTCGGCCTCACCATAGACGAGCGCCTTACCGTTGCCCTTGAAGTCAAATTTACCGACCTTCACCTCATAGCCACGTACTTTTGCCTCAGCTTCGCTAATACCGACACTGGCAATCTCAGGAGCGGTATAAATACAACGTGGCACCTGTTCATAATTTATCGCAGTCGCTTGTCCATCAACAATATAATTCACCGCTTGTAAGCCTTCATGCATTGCCACATGGGCTAGCTGTAGCGTATTGATACAGTCACCAATTGCAAAAATATGCGGTTCTGCCGTTTGATAATGGTCATTTACGTCAATGTAATCGCGGGTCGTTTTAATTTTAGTGTTTTGCAACCCAATCGTTGTCGTATTCGGTTTTCGACCGACTGCAACCATCATCTTGGCCGCTGTGTAGGTCACGTCTTTGCCTTTAACCGTGGCTGTAATACTGACCCCGTCAGCGGTAGTCTCTAACGTTTCTGCCAGAACGGCCGCCTTGGTCACGCATTTGATGCCCCGTTTCTTGAAAGTTCGGGTTAAAGCTTTGGCAATATCAGCATCTTCAGTCGGAACTAGATGATCCGCGTATTCTAGCACTGTCACCTGTACTCCGAAATCGGCCAACATCGAGGCCCATTCAACCCCAATCACGCCACCACCAACAATCAAAATCGACTCGGGTAAGGACTCGAGTTGCAACATACCATCAGAACTGAGTACCTGTTGTTCGTCACAGGTTAAACCCGGCAATGATGCGGGTGATGAACCGGTTGCAATAATGAGTTGCTTCGGTACAATCATCTCTGGCTCCTTGTCTGAATCATAGACGACTGAAATTGTCCCAGCCGTCGGCGAAAAAAATCGACGGCCCTAAAATCGCACCTGTGCCAGTAAAAAGATCAATCTTACCTTTTTTGATTAAATAGACAATCCCGGCCTCAAGTTGGTCAATCACCGCTTGCTTGCGTGTTTGCACTTGTTTAAAATCGATCGCTGCTGCTGCTAAACCAACAGCATTAACCCCAAACTGTGCGGCTTGTTGCACGGTTGCCAATACTTCTGCTGAGCGCAATAATGCCTTTGTTGGAATACAGCCGCGGTGCAAACACGTGCCACCGAGTTTAGCTTGCTCGACTAACGCAACAGTTTGTCCCTTTTTAGCCGCTTCAAGCGCTGCGACATAACCGCCTGTTCCACCACCTAACACAACCACATCATATTCATTCGCCATCTAACCTGCCTCCTTCGTATGTTTTAGCTTGCTCATCACCATTTAACACGCGCTGAGCTCCTTCATTCAATGCTTCGAGTTCATCCTCACCTGGTTCGATGTAAATCGGTGCTAGCCACTGGCATTTTTTAGAAATCATCGCCGTAAAGAGGGCACTGTTTGCTAATCCCCCCGTTAGGATCACACCATCGACCTCACCATCAAGTACAACCGCGCAGGCACCAATTTCTTTGCTTACTTGATAGGCCATTGCTTCAAAGACGACGTTAGCGGCCATTTCTCCGGCAATTACTCGTTGTTCAACGACCCGTAGATCATTCGTGCCTAAATACGACACCACACCGCCTTGACCGACCAGTTGACGGTAAAAGGCGGCAGACGACAGTTCATCCGCCAAGGCAACAGTTTGCATCATCGGTAAACCACCTGAACGTTCAGGACTGAAGGGCCCATCACCATCAAGGGCATTATTAACATCAATCACTCGGCCATTACGATGGGCACCGACTGAGATACCACCACCTAAGTGGGCAATCACCCAGTTTTTTTGTTCGTAAGCGACACCGATTCGTTTGGCAACTTTTCGTCCCGCTGCCTTATGGTTGAGCGCATGAAAAATACTCTTACGTTCGATGCGCGCATGACCTGATATTCGGGCAATTGGTTGCAGTTCATCGACGACGACCGGATCAACGATGAAAGCAGGAATACTATGCAATTCGCTAATACGGTGAGCCATTAACGCACCTAAGTTTGAGGCATGTTCACCGTATGTTGCGGTTCGTAAATCCGCGAGCATTTGCTCGTTAATCGTATACGTACCGCTCGCCATTGGAGCCAATAAGCCCCCACGACCGACGACAGCATCCAAATCTGACAGTACGAGGTTTTCTTCCGCTAATTTTGTTTTAATAAAGTTCGTACGGTAGTCGTACTGCGCAATAATTGACGGAAACGTTTTCAACTCAGTGGTCGGGTGACTGCCTGTATGTTGAAACAGACAGGTTACTCCACGATAGACCGCCATTTTAGTTGAGGTTGAACCCGGATTGATTGTTAGAATCACGTTACTCATCAGTCAATCCCTCCTTCATTTGCTTACAATTCAGCAATGCTAATTGCAACGAAGCTTCTTTGCTAGCCATTGAATCGCTCCGTGAGGTTAAAATAATTGGCACCTTTGCCCCATAATCGCACCACTTATAACGGAAGGAATAAACCGCGTAATTGTTTTATACATTAAATTGCCACTCTCAATATTGGGCACAATTAACACGTCGGCATCGCCTTGAATCATCCCCGTGTATTTCTTTTGTGCTGCGGATGATGGATCAGTGGCAATATCCATCGACAACGGGCCTTCAACAATCGCTGCACAAGCACTCGCTTTAAAATAATCAGCGACAGCCTTTGCATCGACTGACGACTGCATCTTTGTACTCACTTCTTCGACGGCACTGAGTACGGCTACCCGCGGCTCCTTAATGCCAATAGTTTGAGCCACTGCAATCGCATTGGCCGTAATCGCAATCTTCGTCTTAACATCTGGCATAATATTTAAACCTGGATCGCTTAGCACCCACCGGTGGCTGCCATCCTTGAACGTTATCACGGACACCTGCGATAACACACCTTCAGTACGGAGCTGATTTTCTTTTTGTAAAACGGCCCGTAGCAACGTGCTTGTGTGTATGGCTCCTTTCATGATAATTTGCGCTTTTTGCGTCTGTACGGCGTTAATTGCACCTGTGACTGCTAACGCATCGGTGGCACACGCCACATAATCATATGCGGCAGAGGCTTCTAACTGTTGCTTCGTGCCAAATACGATAAACTGACACAGCCCTTTCGCTTGCATCGGTATCACAAATTCATCAATTAACCGTTGATCGCCACCAGCAATCGCTACTGTTATCGGCATTGTCATCATCCTTTATCTGTTTTGTTTGATCTAAGTTCACGCCCCTGTTACCTTTAATGATGACGTGCTTAAGACTTACGACTAATTGACGAGTGTTCCGTTTGCAAAAAGTTGCTCCGCATCGCCTTAACTTGTGCAATCCGTTGCTCTGCTAATTCATCCGCTGCTATCGCGGGTATAATGTTTTTTGTTTTGGCAATCTCAAACACTTTACCAATTTGATTGTAAATTTCTTTTACCTGCTTTATTGCACGTGCTTCATTATAGCCACTCAATTCATCCGCAACGTTAATCACACCACCTGAGTTAACAATGTAGTCAGGCGCATACAAAATACCACGTGCTTCCAACATTTGACCATGTTTTTCGAGATCCATCAACTGATTGTTAGCACTACCACAAATTGCTTTAACACGCAGGCGTTGAATCGTATCATCATTTAAAATCGCCCCAAGGGCACAGGGTGCAAAAATATCAGCATCCACGTCATAAATCTCATCGATGCCAACTGCTGTAGCATTTAAATTTGTGACAGCACGTGCAACAGCCACCTCATTAATATCAGTCACGATCAGTTTTGCTCCTTCGGCATGCAGTAATTCACATAAGGTATAAGACACATTACCGACACCTTGCACACTGACTTTTTTATCAGCCAACGAGTCGCTACCAAATACTTCTTTGGCGGTTCGTTTCATCGCATAGTATATTCCCAAAGCCGTTTTAGGACTCGGATTACCTGAGGATCCAGCCCCCGCGGTACTGCCTGTCACATAATTCGTTTCATTGTAGATGAAGTTCATGTCATCTTCCGTTGTGCCGACATCTTCAGCAATAATATAACGGCCATTGAGACTTTCAACATAGCGACCTAAGGCTCTGAACAGTGTTTCACTTTTATCGGTACGTGGATCACCGATAATGACGGTTTTTCCACCACCAATATTTAGACCGGCAGCAGCATTTTTATAGGTCATGCCGCGCGATAAACGCAAGACGTCATGCAACGCTTCTTCTTCAGTCGCATAGGGCCACATCCGACAGCCTCCTAACGCAGGTCCAAGTGTCGTATCATGAATCGCGATAATCGCTTTTAAACCTGACGCTTTATCGTGGCAAAACACCACTTGTTCATACCCATCTTGTACCATCGTCTCAAATAACATATTAATTCCTCCTCAAGGTTCATCGCTCCAGTGTCGTTTCATCTAAGGGAGAGTGGCCGGAACGTGATGTGCTGTCGACACTTTTTTGACATATTCGCTTCCCTCACCACTCATTATACAAACAATGTATGCGCTTTCATAGTGAAAGGCGTGCGTTTTGCTTTCGTTTTGAAATGTTCTAAAATTCACTCTTTTCTGACTATTCTGTCTCTCACGTTTTTTTCATATCTTTCCTATTATCTGTTTTTACGATTATCACTAAAAAAAATCATTAAAATCAAAGGACTATTACTATTGATAGACACTAAACTATGCTAAAATTAAAGCATTACTATGCAATTATTCTTTTTTTAAACAGTTTACATTAATCACAGAATGGAAGTGTCTCAATGACCGTAACTAAACGTCCGAGCAAAAAAAAAATTAATGTTCATTTCACTCTTATCCATCCTATTAATAGCAAGTGCGATTGTTTCAACCTACGCTTTAACACAAGCGAATTCTGTCAAAGTAACGGCAGAAGTATTAAACGTCCGCAATGGTCCTGGACTTTCGTATGATATTATTTCACAATCACGTAAAAATGATCGCCTTAAGGTGATTGCAGAAGAAAATAAATGGTATAAAGTGACTTTGACGAGTGGCGAGATTGGGTGGGTGGCCAGTTGGCTCGTTGAAAATGTTGATGTATCGGCCGCAAGTAACTCCAACGGTAAAGTAGTCGCGACTTTAGCAAATGTCCGAGCAAATGCCGACATTAACGCGACTGTACTCGATACGGTCAACAAAAATAAAACAGTCACGGTTGTTAGCTCACAAAACGGCTGGACACAGGTGACCTACGATAAAATAACCGGTTGGATTAAATCAGATTTCATTAAGGTTGAAGGGGCTTCAACCGATGACACAACCGCCTTACAAAAACTAACCATCCGTGAAGCCAATACGAATATTCGCGATGAGGCCTCAATCAGTGGCAATTTACTCGAAACGGCGCAACCAGGGACAACTTATGACATCATCGATTCAAAAGACAGTTGGTATGAGGTCAAAAACAACCGCTGGTACAACTGGCTATGTTGCTAACTGGGTCGTTACTGTCGGTGAAAACGAGCAGGCAGCTACACCAACTGTTACCTCATTATCTGAGGCAACAATTGTGTTAGACCCCGGACATGGTGGTAACGATACCGGTGCCATTGGCAATAATGGCACGTATGAAAAAACAATTGCTTTAAAAACAGCCGCTGCCATCAAGGCTCAAATCGAAACGACCGGTGCTAAAGTCATCATGACTCGAACCGACGATAGCTATATTGGATTGGCAACGCGAGCCAACAGCACAAACAAACATGGGGCTGATGCCTTTCTCAGCATCCACTTTGACTCAACTGAAGAACCAAACACTGCTTCTGGTACTTCAACTTACTATTACAACGATAACGATCAAGACTTTGCCACAACGCTGAATACGCAATTAGAAACGAGCATGCCATTAGAAAACCATGGTATTAAATATGGTGACTTTCAAGTACTGCGTGAAAATACCGCACCAGCGTTGCTGTTAGAACTTGGTTACATTAACAATGGCTACGATGAAACAACCATTGACACTGATGATTACCGTCAAAAAGTCGCACAGGCAGTTACAAATGGCTTAATTAATTATTACGCCAACTAAAAAAGCTAATTCTTATCGAGAATTCGATAAGAATTAGCTTTTTTTATGGTATCGTGTTAACGCATGCTACGTTTTTTTTCTTGGAGTGACGGTAATACGTTTCAATCGCAAAATAGCACACGACTATCATGATAAACACCAACGTCGCTTTTTTCCCAGGATACAGCATCATGAGTGTGAGACCGAAAGCAGTAATTATGAGTTTATAGACAAGTAAAAAAAAGGTTCATTTGCTTCTCCTCTCATCACGTACTATGGTTTTTTAGAATCAATCGTAATTGTCACAGGACCATCATTCGTCAATGACACTTGCATATCCGCTCCAAATTGACCAGTTGCTACCGTTATTCCGGCAGTTCGCAATGCGAGATTGAACGCTTCATATAAAGCGTTTGCCTTTTCAGGCGCTGCCGCAGCGGTAAAGCTCGGCCGTCGCCCCTTTTTCGTGTTTGCAAAGAGCGTGAATTGAGAGATGGATAATACTTGGCCACCCACATCTAACAGTGAGCGATTCATCTTCCCATCCTCGTCTTCAAAAATGCGTAGGTGAATCATTTTATTAATCGTGTAGGCAATGTCTGCCGTTGTGTCATCCTCACCAAATCCGACCAACACAACGAAGCCATAATCAATCGCACCCACTTCTGTGTTAGCAATCGTAACCGATGCCTGTAAGCTGCGTTGAATGATAATTTTCATTGCAATCTAACTCCTTATTTCGTGACACGTTTAACCGTGTACACATCGTAAATTTGTTACAGTTTATCAATAATGCGTTGCATTTCATCCTTGTTACGAATCATGATATTCACAACAAGCGCTGCCATCTCTTTCTTGTCAAGCCGAGCATTAACGCCTTTAATCGTTGTTTGCATGCTGTTCAAGGTTTGAATGACATCGTTGAGTAGTCCATCACGATTAAAGGCATAAATCTCGATGGTGACCTCATATTTAGACTGAACCGTGTTTCAGCCCCAATCCACGACACATCGATTAAGCGATCTTCTTCGCCCTCTAGTTGTGCCACATTCGGACAATCGGTACGATGGATTGAAATACCATGACCTTTTGTAATAAAGCCGACGATTTCATCACCTGGGACCGGATTACAACAGTGAGCTAAGCGTAATAGTAAGTTACCCATCCCACCTGCCACTTGAATACCGAGGTCATTTTTAGCATTGTTTTCGTGTGATTCAATCGGTGCTACTGCACCAGCTCTTGTTTTCCCTTCAACGATAAGGTTATCTGCCTGTTGCTTCAAGGCACGTTCGCGACGGACTTTTTCAGTCAAACGATTCATTACTTGCAATGCAGTGACGCTATTGTAGCCGATAGCAGCATAGAGATCATCATCGTCACGGAAATTAAAGCGATCGATGATGACTGCAAGTGCATCCGTTGTTAAAAACTCTTTCGGATCAAAATCATGCGCCAGTAATTCTTGTTCGAGGGCTACTCGCCCTTTATCAACCGTCTCTTCTTTAACAAGTCGTTTGAAATATTGACGTATTTTATTTTTAGCCTGTGATGATTTCACTAATTTAAGCCAGTCACGACTCGGTGCGGTCGCCGTTTTAGATGTTAAGATATCAACAATGTCACCCGTTTTCAATTTATAGTCTAACGTAACAATCTTACCGTTTATTTTAGCACCAACTGTGCGGTTACCGACCTCGGTATGTACACGATACGCAAAATCGAGTGGGACAGATCCTTTTGGTAATTCAATCACATCACCTTTTGGCGAGAACACATAGACCATGTCTGCGAACAAATCAGTTTTTAATGACGACATAAACTCTTGGGCATTGCTTTCTTCATCTTGAAATTCCATAATTTCACGGAACCATGACATTTTCCGGTCAAGACTGGTGCTAACATTAGCTGAATTGCCCTCTTTGTAGGCCCAGTGAGCAGCCACGCCAAATTCAGCAATTTGATGCATTTCTTCTGTTCGAATTTGAACTTCGAGTGGCTCGCCACCCGGTCCTATTACGGTCGTATGCAACGATTGATACATGTTTGCCTTTGGCATCGCAATGTAGTCCTTAAAACGACCTGGCATCGGTTTAAAGCGTGTATGAATAATACCGAGGACAGCATAACAGTCTTTAATGCTTTCGACGACAACACGAATCGCTAACAAGTCATAAATTTCATTGAACTGCTTATGTTGACTCGTCATTTTATGATAGATAGAAAAGATATGTTTCGGACGTCCTGAAATATCTGCTTTAATATTCAGTTCACCCAAGTTTTCTTGGATGTCTTCCACTAAATCTTCAAGGTAAGCTTCACGCTCACCACGTTTTTGCTTCATCAAATGCACTATGCGATAATATTGTTGCGGATTTATATATCTTAATGCTGTATCTTCTAACTCCCATTTAATCATCGAAATACCTAAACGATGCGCAAGTGGTGCAAAAATATCAAGTGTTTCTTGGGCAATTCGTTTTTGTTTTTCGGGTGGTAAATGTTTCAACGTCCGCATGTTATGCACGCGGTCGGCTAATTTGATTAAGATAACACGAATGTCTTGGGCCATTGCTAAAAACATTTTACGATGGTTTTCAGCCTGTTGTTCTTCATGTGATTTGAATTTTATTTTCCCTAATTTAGTGACTCCATCAACGAGCATCGCCACTTCGGGATTGAATTTATGAGCAATATCCGTTAAAGTGACGTCAGTATCTTCGACGACGTCATGCAAAAAGCCAGCAGCAATTGTATTAGGATCCATATCGAGATCAACTAAAATGCCTGCTACTTGAATAGGATGAATGATATAAGGTTCACCTGATTTACGAAATTGATGTGCGTGCGAATCGCGCGCGAATTCATACGCCTCTGTGATAAATTGAAGATGTTGCTCATTTAAATAGCGCGATGCTTTCGTGATGACCTCTTCAATCGATAAATTTTGCTCTTTTACCATAATGCCATCCCCTTTCAATGGATATGCATAAAGCTGCACCTAACAGCCACGATAATCGACCTTAGGTACAGCTTAATCTTATTACCAATTATAGCAGATTGATCGTACGATAAAAAGAAAATTATATTTTTGGAAGGTCGGTCTCTTTTTTTCGAAAAACCGACCATTTAAATGCCATCAATCGCCTCTGTGTAACTTCCTAAAAAAAACAGTTCGCAGCATCGATTGCTTGTCGAGTGCTCCGAACTGGTTGTTTCGTTTAGTATTCTAATAACACTTTCGTGTCGATGTCGCCTAATTTGGCACGGCCGTTCAACTCAACTAACTCAAGTAAGAAGGCTGCGCCCACTACTTCGCCACCGAGGGCATGCACAAGTTTGATGGTAGCTTCAATAGTTCCACCAGTTGCTAATAAGTCATCGACGATTAAAACACGTTGCCCTGGTTTAATGGCATCTTTATGAATTGTCAATGAATCTTGACCGTATTCAAGGTCGTAAGTCACTTCAATTACTTCACGTGGTAACTTACCGGGTTTACGCACTGGTGCAAAGCCAACACCCATGGCATACGCCATCGGACAGCCGATAATAAAACCACGCGCCTCTGGTCCAACAATGACATCAACTTGTTTATCTTTCGCATAATCAACTAACTGATCAGTTGCAAATTTGTACGCTTCACCGTTACCCATTAATGGTGTGATGTCCCGAAAAATGATACCTGGTTTTGGGTAGTTCTCAATCGATGCAATGTAATCTTTCAAATCTTCTGTTTTCATAATCATTATCCCCTTTAATTAACTTTCACTCCAAAACACATTGTAAAGAGCGGTGTAGTTTGAATAAATAAAACGTTGTTGTAGCGCTTCAATTGCTTCGCGTTTTTTGTATGACGCTGATTCTGCTAATTGATGTTTCGGTGCTTGTTCGTTTATCGTCAAACAATCCTTTTCTATTTTAACAAATTCCAGCTCAAAAAACACCGTTGTCATGAAAAAGAGCTTATTTTTCGAGATGTTTAATTTTTGACAAATCGCTTGATGTTGACGCTTCACATCAACCGGTTGGAATTGCGCAATAAATTTAAAAAAGTCACCGAATTCCTCACGACTTGGCAGTACCACCAACCCTTGTGGATTAGGGTTTTCAAGTCGGGCATAAATATTTTGTGGTTGTGTCACAGCCAGTAAGGCCTCGAGTTGTTCGGCATCGGTGGGTAGATCGACAATCACAAGACTGTTGATGCGCTCACTCGGTAATTCATCCACCGCTAAATTAAGCACGTTGACTTTATCAGCCCATTCGCTCACAAAGGCGGGATGATTAAAAACAACAAAGGCATCTGGTTGATTAAAAGGCGTAACGGTTTTACAAAATTTGCTCCACTCGGCCTCACCACGTAAATCAAACAATTGGTTATTGGTGACTGCAATATCTTTAATTTGCAGCTGCACCATTTGTTGATTACGCCATTCATTCAGTGACAGTTCGCCAACAACATCAATATCGTCACTCATGTTCAAAGTATTTTTGAGAGCACCAATATTAAAACCAATCGCTTCAATCGTCGCCTCATCATCTTTAAAAGTTGCCTTAAGATGGGCGTTATCAGCACCAATTTGACGAATGCTCGCAAGTCGAACGTTGGTAAATTTCACTAGCGGTTTTGGGTTATCGGTTCCGAATGGTTCTAAGCGCTTGACCTCGTCAAGTAGCGCAAGACTTGCCTCGGGTATCGTTAAGTTTAAATCAATCATGAGCGGCAGTTTGGTACTCGTTTCTGCTAATAGTGGTGCTGCATAAGTATTAACAGCTGTTCGCAAAGCAGCCACATTATCGATTGGCAATGTCAGACCGGCTGCACCAGCATGTCCGCCAAAGCGGGTTAATAGCGTCGTACTATCGTTTAAGGCATCATAAAGATTCAAACCAGGAATGCTACGACCTGAGCCTTTGGCCCACTGTTTTTCTTCATTCAATGACAAGACAATCACCGGACGTTGATAGGCTTCAACGAGACGAGAAGCCACAATTCCTAATACACCTTCATGCCAGTCTTTGCCAGCAACAATTAAGACTTTATCTGCTAAAAACGGTTGGACTTGTTCGTCTGCAGCCAACACCAGTTCATTTACAATTGCTTTTCGTTCATTGTTGATCGCAACGAGGTCGCTAGCCAATTGCTTCGCTTCATTCACATCGCGTGTAATTAATAACGCCAATGCTTTCTCAGCAGACCCAAGGCGACCGGCCGCATTTAAATGGGGGGCAATCTTAAACCCAACCATATCGGATGTAACCGTTGATGTATCTAAGTTTAGTTGCCGGTAAAGGGCCTGTAAACCCGGGCGTTCAGTTACTGCTAGTCGCTCTAGCCCTGCTTTAACAAGAAAACGGTTTTCATCGGTTAACGATACCATATCACCAATTGTTCCAAGCGCAAATAAATCGAGTAATTCAACTGGGATTTCACCAAGTAAGGCGTGTGCAACTTTAAAGGCAACACCAACACCAGCTAGCTCTTTGAATGGGTAATTAAAGGCTGGATGTTTCGGATGAACAATCGCATCAGCATCCGGTAATTGTGCTCCGACTTCATGGTGATCTGTACAAATAACTTGCAAACCAATTTCACGTGCATAAGCCATTTCTTCGATGCCAGCAATACCGTTATCAACCGTAATTAAAAGGTCATAGCCATCTTCTTTAATTTTTTTGAAAGCGGCTTTATTAGGACCATACCCTTCAACAAAGCGATTGGGAATAAAACAACTCGGTTCTGCCCCAATGATTTGCAATGCTTCATATAAGACCGCAGTACTTGTTACACCATCCGCATCATAGTCGCCATAAATCATAATTTTTTTATCTTCAGCTAAAGCTTCTTCGATGATTTCAAGCGTTTTCTCCATATCCGACAGTAAAAAAGGATCATGCACAACTGTTTCGGTCGGCTGTAAAAACTGTTCGATAGCTGCTTCTGAACGCAGATTCCGTTCCCATAACAGCGCTGTGATTGGCGTTGATAATTGTGTTGCCTTTGCCAATGCTAATACGTCGGCTTGATTGTTTGTTAGTTCTTGCCAGTCATAGTTAGATGCAAGCACGTCTCTCACTCCTTCTAAATAAAGTTCCACTTCATATCTTACCATAAATCGACCTTTTTAACTGGTGCCACTTGTTTTTTTTGTATAAAAAAAAACTGGCAGACACTCGTCTGCCAGTTCAACTTAACAAATATCACGGAGCGTCTCTACCACTACTTTTTATCCGCTTGTTTAAGCTTGTTTATTTCTGTACGTGTTGTTGCTTGTGCTAAGCGTTCTTTTTTTTTCCGCTTTTTCTGCCTGTTTACGCGTGTTTTTTTCTTTGATTGCGCGCATAAACGAAACACAGATAACGAGGAGCGCACCGAGTAAGGCTGAGCCAATAATCACTAAAATCAATGGCCATTGCACCGTTGTAAAGATGAAGTTCACTTCGACTTTATCGACATTGATAATCGCTAAAATGGCAATTATCAAAACCAATAAAATACTAATAAGTGTTAACCATTGTGCTTTTTTCATTTATCCCCATCCCTTTCTCTCGTTAAACGACAAGTTTATCCTTCTTCGTTTTGTATTTTTTCTCTTTAACCGTTTTAATTTCGCCGTGTTTATTTAATTCGCGAACTTTAAAACTATACCACATTTGCATAACCATAAACATTGAGGTGAAAATGCTTGAAATCAACCCGATCATTAAGGCTAGTGAGAATTCCCAAATTGAGTGACTACCAAAGAGCATTAAGGCAATCACGGTAATTAAAACCGTTGATACGGTTGTAATTGAACGGGTCAATGTTTGGCGTAACCCTTGGTTAACAGCGATTGCCAAATCTTCTTTGTTTTTGTAAACCCGTAGTTTTTGACCGATTTCACGCACACGGTCAGCTGTTACAATTGTATCATTAATTGAATAACCAATAACCGTTAAGACCGCGGCAATGAAGGTTAAATCAACCTTAATTTTGAAGAGACTAAAGACGACGAAAATCACAAAGCCATCGAATAATAACGATACAACAGCTGAAACAGCCATCTTCAATTCAAAACGGAAACCAATGTAGACAATAATTAACAATGAGGCAATGATTAATGCGAAGAAACCATTTTTTGCAAGTTCTTGTCCCACCGTCGGTGTCACTGTATTAATACTTGCTTCATGGCCGTATTCAGCTTTGAAGTGATTGTTGAATTTTTTGATTTCAGCTTGACTAAAGGCACCTTTATAACTGACAACTGCGCTTTTTTGATCCTTACCGGTCAAAACAATATCGCTTGATGGCATCCCGATTGCATCGAGTTCTTTTGATACCTTAGCTGCTGTTAAAGTAGAATCAGCTGTCAATTCAGCACGTGTACCACTTGAAAAATCGATACCTAAGTTCATCTTCAATGTTGCCAAACAAATAATACCGAGAATTGTAATCGCAGCAAAGATTGATAAGAACACTTTGCGGTGTTTCAAGAAATCGATATGGTCAAAGTTAGTCGCAAGCTTAAATGATTCGAAGCCTTCTGATAACTGATGGATACTTTTACGTTTAACCCCAAACAAACCTGGACGTTGATCTAACGAACCACTGTTGACAAGTAAGCCCAGCATAATCCGTGAGCCATAAACAGCTGTCACGAAACTTACGAGAATACTGATGATTAAAATAAGCGCGAAACCACGAATTGAGCTCGTACCGAATACAAATAAGACGGCAGCAACAATAATCGTTGTTAAGTTTGCATCTAAAATTGTACGGAATGACTCTTTTGAACCTTCGATAAAGGCTTTTTTAATCGTGCGTCCGACACGAATTTCTTCTTTAATCCGCTCATACGTAATAATGTTGGCATCGACGGCCATACCAATACCGAGAATCAAACCGGCAATCCCTGGCAAAGTCATCGTTGCACCAACCAGACTAACAATTAATAATACAATGTATGTGTATACGGCTAGCGTTACTGAGGCAATCAGACCTGGTAAACGATAGAAAATCGCCATGAACACGAAGATAACGAGCAGGCCTATTAAGCCAGCAAACATTGTATCTTCGAGTGCTGATTGACCAAAGGCAGCCCCTACTGAGGTAGAATACACTTCAGTTAATTTCACTGGTAATGCCCCTGCATTAAGTAACTCAGCAAGGTTAGTTGCTTCTGCGACTGTGAAACTACCTGAAATTTCTACTTGATTCGTATTGAGTACTTGGCTGACATTTGGTGCTGATAAAAAGGCAGGATTTGCTTTAGCAGATTCATCTAAGAATTTTTGTTTATCCTTATGATCAAGCCAAATAACAAGTTGATTATTTGGTGCTTGGTCTAAAATGTTTTTTGTTACCTTAGCAAATTTAGCACTGTCTTTCAATTTCAAAGTAACGACTGGTTGATTTTGTTGATCGTATGATTGCTTCGCAGCACCTTGTACGAGATCGCTACCATCCATCATGAGCTTATCATTGGCGTCACGGAATGATAATTGCGCGGTTGTTGATAACATATCACGCGCTTCATCTTGGTTTTTAATACCCGCTAATTGGACACGGATACGGTTACCCGATTCGATTGTAATGCTTGGTTCTGCCACACCTAACGCGTTAATACGTTTATCTAAGGCGACAACAGTTGATTTTAATGTTTCAGTTGTAATTTTATCGGATTTTCCGTCTTGGGGTTTAACCTCATATAAGACTTCAAACCCACCTTGCAAATCGAGTCCTAAATTAATATTATTTAATACTGGTTTAATAGTGAACGAGATGACAGCAGCGAATACGGCTATCAAAATAAAAAAACTAACTAATTTACCCTTTTTCATTGTGTTAAACACGACCTTTCTTCTGCCATTTTGTTTGAAGTAATTATTATTAGCTTTTTGAGCTACAAAAATAATCCTCTAGACTGTGAAAATAGTTATCATACGAACATACTAGTTATATGTACTACGTCTGCAGCTTTGCGAATGTTGCGTCTTAAAGTTATTAAACCCTACTTTAACAGTCCTTTAAGGTCACATCATTCTGCGTCAACACATTTCGTTAGCACTTCACAATTCTAGATAATTATACCAGTTTTAGTACTTTTTTTCATTAAAATAAAAAAACCTTTTATGTCCGAAAACATAGCAGGTTTTGGTGTGTTTATTTAGTTGTTATCGTCTGATTCAAACGTTTCAACTGGTGCTTCAGCGACTTCAAGTACTGTACGCACAGCTTGACGGTCAAATGTTAACAATGAACCGTGACAGTCCAAAGTAATTTGTTTTTCGTCAATTGACTCAACAACGCCATGTAAGCCACCGATAGTTGCAATTGTGTCGCCTTTTTTAAGCGCACTTTGCATCGATTGAACTTTCTTTTGACGCTTTTGTTGCGGACGGATTAACATAAAATAGAAAAGCGCAATCATTACGACAATTAGTAACATAGAACTCATGTGTGATAAAACCCCTTTCGTTATTCAATACTTTAAGTATATCAGAAAAAACTGTTAATAGACTACTAATAACTTAAAAATTACGTGGATTTGGCTTATTATAGCCATATTGTTCAAAGAATTCTTCTCTAAATGCCAGTAAACGGTCTTCCATAATCGCTTCACGGACATTTTCCATTAATTTAATGAGGAAGTGAAGGTTATGATAACTTGTTAAACGAATGCCGAATGATTCCTTCGCTTTAACTAAGTGACGAATATAAGCACGCGAATAGTTTTTGCAGACGTGGCAATCACAGTTCGGATCAAGTGGACCAAAGTCTTTTTCATAGATTTTATTTTTAATCACGACTCGACCTTGGCTCGTCATCGTTGTACCGTTACGAGCAATCCGTGTTGGCAATACGCAGTCAAACATATCAATTCCACGGATAACGCCATCAATCAAGGCATCTGGTGAACCGACACCCATTAAATAGCGCGGTTTGTCGGCGGGTAAAAATGGTGTTGTTGCTTCAAGCGCTTCATTCATTAAGTGTTTTTCTTCGCCGACACTTAAGCCCCCAATTGAATAACCAGGAAAATCAAGTGATGCCAATTCCTTCGCATGTTGTTGGCGTAAATCAGCATAAACCCCACCTTGCACAATACCGAAGAGCGACTGTTTATCCATTGTTGTGTGTGCTTTTAAGCCACGCTCTGCCCAACGCGTCGTCCGTGCCATCGATTGAATCATGTATTCACGACTGGCAGGATACGGTGGACATTCGTCAAACGACATCATTATGTCTGATCCGAGTGCTTCTTGAATTTCAATCGCTTTTTCGGGCGATAAGAATAATTTCGACCCGTCTAAATGCGACCGAAAATGAACGCCTTCTTCTTTAATGTCACGAATTTTACTTAAACTGAACACTTGGAAACCACCTGAATCGGTAAGAATCGGTTGATCCCAGTTCATGAATTTATGGAGCCCACCCGCTTCACGGATTAACTCATGACCAGGACGTAACCAAAGGTGATATGTGTTGCTTAAGATGATACCGGCATTCATTTCTTTTAAATCTTCTGGTGCCATCGTTTTAACTGTTGCTAACGTTCCGACTGGCATAAACATCGGTGTCGGAAACGAACCGTGTGGTGTGTGAATAATACCGGCACGGGCACCGGTTGCCTTATCCGTTTTAATGAGTTCATAGGTTACTGCTGGTTTCATAATTTCCCTCTTTCATTTGTTATTATTTTTGTAAAAACATTGCATCACCAAAACTGAAGAAACGATACTTTTCTTCGACTGCATGGTTATAGGCATTAATAATATGTTCACGGCTTGAGAACGCAGACACAAGCATCACGAGCGTTGATTTAGGTAAATGGAAGTTGGTAATTAACGCATCACAGGCCTTAAATTCAAACCCTGGCGAGATGAAAATATCCGTCCAACCATCGTCTGCCTTAATCTCACCATCAAATTTTTGCGTAATCGATTCAAGTGTTCGCATACTTGTAGTACCGACAGCGATGATTTTTTTTACCATTAGCTTTAACTTCGTTTAAGGTTGCAGCCACGTCTTCAGTCATACGATAAAATTCAGAATGCATCTTATGGTTGGTCGTATCCTCCACACTAATTGGACGGAAGGTACCGAGTCCAACATGCAAGGTAATAAAGACGACGTGTACCCCTTTAGCACGGATAGCATCCAATAATTCAGTTGTGAAATGAAGGCCTGCTGTTGGTGCTGCAGCAGAACCATTTTCTTCTGCGTAAACTGTTTGGTAGCGTTCTTGATCCGCTAACTGCTCTTTAATGTATGGTGGTAATGGCATTTCACCGAGGGCTTCTAGCACTTCATAAAAAATCCCCTCGTAGCTGAATTTCAGTTTACGGCCACCGTGTTCAAGTTCTTCAGTGCAGACCGCGGTTAGTTGGCCTTCACCAAATGACATTTTGGTACCGACGCGGACACGTTTGGCTGGCTTCACTAACGTTTCCCATTCATCGTCTAAGAGTTGTTTAAGGAGTAACACTTCAACATGACCACCTGATTCGGTTTTAATCCCATGTAAGCGTGCAGGTAGCACCCGCGTGTTATTTAATACGAGGGCATCCCCTGCTTCAAAGTAATCCAATACATCCGGAAAATGACCATCACGATAAGCACCGGTTGCCCGGTTCACCATTAATAAGCGACTTGCTGTCCGGTCAAGTAAGGGGGTTTGCGCAATTAGTTCTTCTGGTAATTCATAATTAAAATCTTCAACTTTCACGTTTTTCACTCTTTCTCTCTTTAATTGTGTGGTTCTTTGCCTAAATGTTGATAGGCTTTGGCTGTTGCAACACGACCTCGTGGCGTTCGTTGTAAAAAGCCATGTTGTAATAAATACGGTTCGTACATATCTTCAATCGTGAGTCGTTCTTCACCAATACTCGCTGCTAAGGTATCCAAGCCGACGGGGCCTCCATTGAACATATCGATAATGGCACAAAGAATCTTTTCATCAACCTGATCAAGCCCCTTATCATCCACAAGCAGTAACTCCAACGCATATTGCGCGATGGCCACACTGATAGTGCCATCACTGCGTACTTGGGCCACATCTCGCACACGTTTCACTAAGCGGTTGGCAATCCGTGGTGTGCCGCGCGAGCGACGTGCCATCTCATGGGCAGCGTTCCCCTGAATGGGGGTCTCTAAAATAATCGCTGTTCGCTCAACAATCGCTTCTAACTCGCTAATTGTATAATATTCCAAGTGGTTAATGACACCAAAACGATCGCGCAATGGTGCGGTCATGTGACCGGCACGGGTCGTTGCCCCAATCAAGGTAAACGGTGGCAGCTCCATCCGAATGGAGCGCGCTTCAGGACCTTGTCCAATCATAATATCTAAGACGAAATCTTCCATCGCTGGGTATAAGATTTCTTCGATGACACGGCTCAAGCGGTGGATTTCATCAATAAAGAGCACATCCCCAGGCTCTAGCGCTGTTAAAATCGCAGCTAAATCCCCTGGTTTTTCAATCGCAGGTCCACTTGTCGTATGCAATTTCGCGCCCATTTCGTTGGCAATGACAACCGCTAAGGTCGTTTTCCCAAGCCCAGGTGGTCCATATAGTAACACATGATCCAACGCTTCATTACGGAGTCGGGCCGCTTCAATGAAAATTTGTAAATTTTGTTTCACTTTTTCTTGGCCGATATACTGGGCTAAGCGCTGTGGTCGTAAGCTTAACTCAATTGAACCATCAGCGCTGTTTTCTTCTGATGACACAAGACGCTCATCCATTGGCGTCACCCCTTTCAAGTCAATCTCTGACACTCGTTAATTCGTTAATTCGTTAATTCGTTAATTCGTTAATTCGTTAATTCGTTAATAATTTTAAGCCCGCACGAATGTATTCATCCGTCGAACTTAAATCAACTTTTTCTAATTTAGTTTCGGCTTTTTTAATTTCACGTGCACTGTAACCTAGCGCTTCTAAGGCCAGCAAGGCTTCGGCTAAGGCACTGTGTGTTTCGACAACAATCGTTGTTTGTTGCATCGATGGCACTAAATCATTGATTTTCCCTTTTAAATCTAAAATAATTTGGCGAGCGGTTTTTTTGCCAATCCCCGGGAACTTCACTAAATAGCCCTCGTTTTCACCTTCAATTGCTGTAACAAGCAGATTCAAATCACCACGGGCAATGATCGCCATCGCGCCCTTTGGTCCAATCCCTGTAACACTGAGTAGTTTTTGAAATAGAAAGCGTTCTTCGCGACTCTCAAAACCAAACAAGGTAATAGCATCTTCGCGAACATGATGATGGATAAAGATTTTTTCCACCTGACCTTCGCGCGTTGTAAACGTAAAGGGATTCGGTACATGAACCAAATAGCCAATCCCTTGCACATCAACAGTAATGTATAACGGACATATATAGGTAATCTGTCCTTTTAAATATTCAAACACATGAGCCACTCCTTTAGTCGAGGTGAAGTTTGGACGTCAAACTGACGTTACTTCATTTCTTTTCATCTCTACTATAATAGCATATATACGGTCTTAAAATCATCTAAACGGTCAATGTCTCGCTGAATTGCACAGAAAAAAGCAACGGTTATGAAACCGTTGCTTCAGATTGTAGACAAAGTCGAATTAAACTGCTTTTTCTGTGAAAAGTGGTCAAGCGACTTTGTCTACAAGATGATCAGGCTGAATAGAAACGCTGTTATATCCTCTCGTTCTAGTAGGCACGACGAGCGAGTGACGGTGCGCGTATTGATGGTACGTAATCCCAAGCGAGCAAGTCGTAACGATTTAGAACAGCGTTTATCTTCAGTCTCAAGCAGCTAACGTGCTGTCTGCTCTGTTAGTTCGCCATCTTCCATATGGAACACGCGGTCACAATAAGCAAGCATTCGTTCATCATGAGTGACCATAATCGCGGCCTTTTGACGTTTTTTTTGTTTCATTCACTAGTAGTTGCACCACTTCATGTGCTTTTTTCGTATCTAAGCTCGCCGTGGGCTCATCGGCTAATATAACGCTCGGATCATTCATTAAGGCACGGCCAATTGCAACCCGTTGTTTTTGTCCTCCTGATAAATCTGATGGGAAATTTTTCAGTTTATCCGCTAAACCAAGCTCGGTTAATAATTCCTGTGCTTGTTGCTTATCTGCCGCGGTGACCTTCCCTTGCAATTGCTTCACTAACAACAATTGTTCTAACACATTTAAGTATGGTACTAAGTTTGAAGATTGTAAGATAAAACCAATTTCTTGTAAGCGTAAGCGTGACAGTTCTTGTTCATTGAAGCGTGAAATGTCTGTTTCATTGATTTTAATTTGTCCCGTTGTTGGTTGTAATAACGCACCTGCAATCGACAAAAACGTACTTTTACCTGAGCCTGAAGGCCCGACGATAGCAATCAGCTCACCGCTATTAACAGTTAAAGAGACCTTGTTTAAGGCAATGATTTTTTCACCATTGTCATCAACAAATTCTTTTGTAATATTTTTTAAAAATAAGTTACTCATTATTCCACTCTCCCTAATGCAATTAATGGATCGATTTTTAAGATTTTGCGCACTGAGAAAACCGAACTTAAAACGCTGATAATAAATAGTAACACGGCATACAGCACGATCATTTTAATATCTAAGGCAAAGGGCATTCCAGCTGGAAATACGAGTGCCGTTAAATATGTTAAGGCAATACCTGCCACAATACTAATTAACGAAATAATGCTTACTTGTGAAATAATCATCCGGCTAATAAAACGGTTGTTGGCACCGATTGCTTTCATCACGCCAAATTGATTCACTTTTTGCATCGTAATGACAAAGAAAAACACACCAATAACGAAGGCCGATATGACAATCAAGAAGGCTAACATCATCAAAATGGTACCGTTTTCTTCGGCATAACCAGGCATCGCTTGTACTGCTTGAGCACGAGTCACAACTTCTGTGTCCTTAACCTTTTTTTCAACTGCTTCAGCTGAAAAAGCAGACGTCGTATCAACGACAATCGCATTGGCCGCTGCTTTCACTCCATCATCACTACCTGGTGTTGTAAAGCGATAGTCGCGCCATTCGGTAATATTATAAATTATCGTTGGCAAATGATTGAACGTTTCACCTTTGACAAAACCAACGATTTTGTAATCACGTTTAAAACCGCTCAATTGAATCGTATCACCGAGCTTGTATCCAGCTTCTTTAATCGAAGCGTCAACAATAATGTCCCTTTTATTTGCGGTTAAGGCTTTTCCTTCAACGACCTCAGGTTCGATGAACGATCCTGGGATAATTCCCATTAACGTAATATCGGTTTTTTTATCATCTTTTTGTGATTCATTAATGACTGAGGCAATTGACGTACCTAAGGGTGTCGCACGTTTAACACCTGGCTGTTTTTCAATTTCTGCCACTTTAGTCGCCGTTATTAATGATTTAGAAAATTTATGTTCCGCCTCTGCTTGATAAACGAGATGTGAAGCTGGTAAGTTTTTAATCGTGGCCGCGTTCAAGGTCGATAGGCCATTACCTAGGCCACTTAAGATAAATACCAACCACGTAATCAGTAAGATGATTAGACCAATCATGACAAACCGCATCTTATTTCTGCTTATTTCTTTCCATGCTAACTTCATTTTTTTCCTCCTAAATAAATAAGTTACGATAAAGTTACTATACCGTAACTTTATCGTAACCTATTTTTAGAAAGATGTCACGTTCTTTTACTCGTACCATATAAAACAAGTTGGGTGAGCATCGTGAGCCACTCTTCTTTTGAAGCGCTTTTCAAATCGACCGTTTCGATAATGCCCATTATAAATTGCGTAATCAGCTCCGTACTCAAGCCAGTATCAAATACCCCTATGTGCTTGCCCTTCGTAATAATGGCATCGACGGTCGCTGAAAAACGCCGGTGTTGTTGTTTTAGCTGATCGAGATTGTCACCGATAGAAGTTGCTTGCTCGTATTCAATGCGATATAACGATGACATCATTCGATGTAGTTCACTAAAAGAAATTAATACCGTTAAGAGGTTTTCAAACAGTCGCTCGAACGAAGCGCTCATGTCAGTCGGTAACTGCTCGCTTATTTGAAGCATTTCACTCACCATCAACGCAGTAATCATCTCATCTTTATTGGTGAAGTGTTTATAAAGGGCAGGTCGTGTGACACCTAATCGTTTGCCTAGTTCGGCAAAGGTTAAACCATCGTAGCCACTTTCTAACAACACCATTTTGCTCTCACGGTAGATATCAGCTGTCGTTATTTTCATCAAACCCCCCCTTTTTTCATTCTTATTTATTTTACCATAGGCGGTTGCGAGAATGTAGTGCCATAGCCGTTAACAGTATCTTGCTGTTTGCCGGTCTTTATTGCTTTCCTCCGAAAGCTCTTTACGTTAAACTATGGGTAACTCCTCGGTGGCTGGCGATACCCTACATATAGTTTAACAGCCACTATATGTAATTTAATTGAGGAGTGATGCAATGAACGCGATTACAATCATGATTGGTTCAATTTGTCTTTTAGCTTTAGCTTACCGCTTTTATAGTTTATTTTTTGCCAAGAAGGTGCTTCGTTTACGAAACGATACGCCAACACCAGCTGAACAACTCGATGATGGACAAGATTATGTGCCCACCAATAAGTGGGTTACCTTCGGTCATCACTTTGCCGCTATTGCTGCCGCCGGCCCATTGGTTGGCCCCGTCTTGGCCGCACAGTTTGGCTATTTACCCGGCTTAATCTGGCTCTTGATTGGGGCCGTCTTAGGCGGCGCCGTCCACGATGCCGTCGTGCTGTATGCCTCAATGCGTCATCAAGGGCAGTCACTGAGCGAGGTCGCTAAAAAAGAAATGGGTCCGATTGCTGGCTTTTGTGCTGGGTTAGCGATGCTCTTTATTATTACGATTACGATGGCTGGTCTTTCGATGGTCGTACTTAATGCGTTAACACATAATCCGTGGGGAACATTTACGATTGCGATGACGATTCCGATTGCAATGGCCGTCGGGCTCTACTACCGCTTCACCGGACAATTAAAACTGGCAAGCACTGTCGGTTTCAGTTGTATCTTAGTAGCAGTCGGCCTAGGCCCTTGGATTGAAACGACCGTCTTAGGCACATGGCTCAGTTTAGATTATCAAACGCTCGCCCTCATCTTACCTGTGTATGCTTTTTTTGCAGCGGCGCTCCCCGTTTGGCTCTTGCTGACACCGCGTGACTATTTAAGTAGTTTTATGAAAATCGGCGTTTTTTTTGGCCTTGATCATCGGTGTCTTTGTCATTAATCCCGCCATCCGCATGCCCGCTTTAACCGAATTCACAAGCGGAGGTGGACCGGTAATTGCTGGACCGGTTTGGCCTTTTATTAGTATTACAATCGCCTGTGGTGCGATTTCTGGCTTCCATGCCTTTGTCGGCTCGGGCACAACACCGAAAATGATTAACAAGTGGCGGGATATTCGCATGGTCGCCAGTGGTGCGATGCTTGTCGAATGTTTAGTCGCAATCATGGCCTTGCTTGCTGCCACTGCGCTTCATCCAGCTGATTATTTCGCCATCAATGCTACGCCTGAAGTCTTTCGTACGTTAGGGATGTCGGTCGTTGACTTACCACATCTCAGCCAAGAAATCGGGATGGATTTAGAAGGACGAACCGGTGGTGCGGTGACACTCGCAGTTGGGATGACCTCTATTTTCACTCGTTTGTCCTTCTTTGACACGATGGCTCCTTATTTTTATCAATTCGTCATCTTATTTGAAGCCGTCTTTATTTTAACCGCAATCGATGCAGGAACACGTGTTGCCCGTTACCTCATCCAAGATTTCTTTGGTGAGCTTTACAAACCGCTTAAACAGGTCAATTGGCTTCCCGGTACTATCTTCGCCAGTGTTCTTGCCTGTTTTGCTTGGGGCTATCTGCTCTATTCGGGCGATATTAGCTCGATTTGGGTCTTGTTTGGGGTCTCGAATCAGTTAATGGCCGTTATCGGCCTCATTATCGGTGCAACGGTCATTTTAAAAATGGCGAGCAACAAACATTATTGGCTCACCTGTTTGATACCGTTAGCCTATTTATATGTGACGGTCAACACCGCCAGTTTTTGGATGATGAAACAGGTTTACTTCAATCCCGCTAATGCCGGTTTTAGTATCGTCAATGGGATACTTTCGCTGATCATGCTCGTACTAGCCGTTATTATTTTAGTGACTGCCATTAGACAATGGCGTCACTTGTGGCAGCAACGACGGACACCGCTAGGCATAGAAGGAGAAGCGTTGGCAACCGCTAAAAACACCCTCCTCTAGACAGCTAAAAAAGACGCTAAAGTCGTGTAAACACATCACTTTAGCGTCTTTTTCGGTCTTTTATGCAATCAAAGGAATAACCACACTGGCAACAATTGCGGTTCCTGCCATTGTAATCAAGGCAATTGCACCTTCTTCTTTATTGAGTAACATTGAACGTGAAGCCCCCATAATATGAGCAACAGCAGCCATCGCTACCCCACGAGCGATGCGATGATGAATGCCCATCGCGTTCAGGATGCGGTCGCCAAACGCGGCCCCTAAGCAACCAGATAAGACGACCCCAATTGCTACGAGCGATGGCGATGCTGCAATATCATCGGCTATTATTAAGGCCACGGGTAAGGTGACATTTTTGCTCCAAAGTGCGGTTACAACCGTTGCTGATAAGGGCAATACGTGTGAAAACAGCAGTGTCATTCCTAACGACACCGTTACGCCGATAATAATACCGAGAATGACAAACGGCAGATAACGATAAATAATACTGCGAACAGCGTACATTGGCACAGCAAAGGCCACGATTGCTGGCCCCATCATAAAACTAAAAAAGGCGCGCGCCCCTGCATAGGCATCATAGCTCAAATCAAGACTGACTAAAAAAACAATCATCAGTGCTGAAGCTGTAAATATCGGCAATGTGAAGAACGAGGGAAAACGCCGATTAATGACATAGCCAATGCAAAAAAAGACAATTGTCATCACAACGAGTCCGAGATTTAAAATCATTTTCCCACCTCATTTCGCGACCGTTTTTGCCATAAAACGATGAGGTGTTGAATTGCCCAACCAGTCACAAAGAAAATCACAAAGGCTGAGATGACAATGTCGAGCACAATAAATACCCCTGCATGTAGAAAGAGTGAGCCGTATGCCATGACTCCTGTCATCGATGGAATGAAAAAGAGTGGCATAATCAACAATAAGAAGCTGGCACCGAGATTAACCCAACTGACTGGAATGATTTTCAAACTTAAGCACGTAAATAATAGCACAAGCCCAATCAGACTGCCAGGAACGATGAGGTGGAACAATTGTTGCAGTTGTACTCCCACTAAATAAAAACTAATCAAAAAGCAGATTTGAACGATGACTGTAGCAAGCCAACGTGCAAACTGCTTTATTTTTAACAGACGCATTTTTCTCACGATCCTTATCCTTTAATACCACTTATTGTACCTCTTTTAGCTCTCTTTGTATAGGATGGTTAGACGAGTAAATTGTAGAGCATCGCATTATCGTTGACCGACATATACTGCGGATCGAACACTTGTAGACGCTCAATCATCGCTGCGTAATCGTTCGTTTGACCGAGTAATACGCCAATAATAACAGGACCTTGCCCGCGATTGACTTTCTTCGTGTATTCAAATTTCGTAATGTCATCATTCGGACCCAACACTTGACTGACGAACTCTTTTAGCGCTCCTGGTCGTTGGGGAAAATTAACGATGAAATAATGTTGTAAGCCTTCAAACATGAGTGAGCGTTCTTCCATCTCTTTCATCCGATTGATATCGTTATTGCCACCACTGACGACGCACACTACTGTTTTCCCTTTAATTTCAGCACGCATCTGCTCCAATCCCGCAACGCTCATCGCACCGGCTGGTTCAGCGACAATCGCCAGTTTTGTGTACATTTCGATCAAGGTTGTACACACCTGACCTTCATGCACGGTGAGGACGTCATCGACTACGGTTTGACAGTAGTCAAAGGTGATTTTGCCCACCTCGGCGACAGCAGCCCCGTCTACAAACTTATCAATCTTCGGTAGTTTGACAACTTGACCAGCAGCGCGGGCACTTTTCATCGAGGCTGCCCCAAGCGGTTCAACTCCAATCACCTTTGTTTGAGGACTCTTTGCCTTAAAATAACTGCCTAACCCTGCAATGAGACCACCACCACCAATCGTCGCAATAACATAATCAATCGGATCTGGCGCATCACCTAAAATTTCAACGGCGACTGTCCCTTGACCAGCGATAATATTTTCGGAATCAAATGGTGGCACAAAGGTCATACCCTCTTGAGCAGTATACGCTTGGGCCGCCTCAGAACACGCATCAAACGTATCGCCAACGAGTTTAATTTCAATGTCAGAACCACCAAAAAATTTCACCTGTGCAACCTTTTGATTGGGTGTTGTCACTGGCATAAAAATAACTGCCTTCATTTTTAAACGATCACACGTATAGGCGACACCTTGCGCGTGATTGCCCGCACTGGCACAGGTGACACCTTGCGCCCGTTGTTGATCGCTTAATTGACTGATAGCATAATAAGCGCCCCGCAGTTTAAAGGAGCGCACAATTTGTAAATCTTCACGTTTTAAATACACACGACAATCGTATTTTTGTGATAAGTATGGATCATATTCGAGCGGTGTATGTCGTACGACTCCAGCTAATTGTTCAGCTGCTTCTTCAATGTTAGTTGCGTGCATAACTGTCGTCATTTGTTGTCCCCCGTTCATCAACCCGTTGTTCATACGCGCGAATGACATCTTCGTGCGTCAATGTTAGGGTGATATCATCTAAGCCCTCAACTAGTTTTTCCTTCACTTTTTGATTAATCTCAAACGGGTAGACATCCCCGTCAGCTTCAATCACTTGATTAACCAAGTTAATCGTCACCACTACATCACCCGCTAAGGCTGCCAACTGTTGGCGCTGTTCGAGTGGTAAAACAATCGGTAACAGGCGGTTTTTAGTACAATTGCTAAAGAAAATGTCGGCAAAACTACCGGCGATAATACAGTCGAAGCCATAATCAGTTAAAGCCCATGGTGCATGCTCACGACTTGAGCCACAACCAAAGTTATCCCCACTAATTAAAATTGAAGCACCTTGACGATCTTTGGCATTCAAAGGGAAGGCCGGATTCGGTTGATGACCGGGTAAATAGCGCCATTCATCGAATAAAAACCGTCCAAAGCCGGTTCGTTCAATCCGTTTTAAAAATTGTTTTGGAATAATTTGATCCGTATCAATATTATCATTCATCAAGGCGACGACTGTCCCGCGATGTTGTTTAAACGGTCTCATGTGCAATCCCCTCCTCCAAACGGACATCCACAAAATGTCCATGTATTGCTGCTACTGCCGCCATCGCTGGTGACACAAGATGTGTGCGTGCACCTTGACCTTGACGTCCTTCGAAATTACGATTGGAGGTTGAGGCACAATGTACACCATCCGGTACTTGATCGGGATTCATTCCGAGACACATCGAACAGCCGGGTTCGCGCCATTCAAAACCTGCCTCTTTAAAAACCTTATCGAGACCGACCGCTTCGGCCGCCTTGCGTACACCACGCGAGCCCGGTACGACCATCGCTCGAATGTGTTTCTGCACTTTGCGGCCACGTATCATTCGCGCAGCTTCGATTAAATCCGACAGCCGAGCATTCGTACACGAACCGATAAAGACGTAGCCAAGTTCGATTTCAGCAGCTGTTTGACCGGGTTGTAAATCCATGTAATGGTATGCTCGTTCATGATTAACGTTTTCAATCGGCGGAAAAGATGCTGTAACAGGTACGCCCATTTCAGGGTTGGTCCCCCAGGTTACGTATGGCACGAGACTAGCCGCATCGAGTTCGATTATTTTATCAAACACTGCATCAGCATCTGTGTACAGGGTCTCCCAGTCTGCGATTTTTTCAGCCATGTCAGTCGGAGCATAGTCGCGTCCGTTCACATAGGCATAAGTTGTTGCATCCGGTGCCATCATCCCCATCTTCGCACCGCCCTCAATTGCCATGTTACAGATTGTCATCCGTTCATCCATCGTCATTCGTTCGACTGTATCGCCATAAAATTCAACCGCATGTCCATTACCAAATGACACACCATTTTGAGCGATAAGCGCAAGGATGATGTCTTTAGCGTATACGCCTGGTTGCAGCTCACCTGTTATATGAACCCCCATCCGTTTCGGCTTCGTTTGCCATAAAGACTGCGTCGCAAACACATGCTCAACCTCACTGCTGCCGATTCCGAACGCTAGGGCACCAAACGCACCGTGTGTCGCCGTATGACTATCGCCACAAACAATTGTTTTACCAGGTTGTGTCAAACCGGTTTCTGGTCCAACCATGTGTACAATTCCTTGGCGGTCATTGCCCATTTCGGCTAATTCAATCCCAAACTCGGCACAGTTTTTGCTGAGGGCATCAATTTGTTTTTTTGCTACCAAATCTTGAATGTTAAAAATGTCGGAGGTCGGCACATTATGGTCCATCGTGGCAAACGTTCGATCAGGTCGTCTTACGGTCCGTTGCGTCATGCGTAGCCCTTCAAATGCTTGTGGCGATGTCACCTCATGAATGAGGTGCAAATCGATGTATAATAACTGCGGTTCACCTTCTTTTCCATACAATACGTGACGTTCCCAAAGTTTATCAAACAATGTTTGTTGTGACATTCGCCCCACTCCTTTCAATCAGTTCACTTATTTTTGCACCAAATGCGCGCGTACTCGTTTGTCCCCCTAAATCCTTTGTTAAAAAGCCTGCTGCCAATGCGGTTTCGACGGCTGTCTCAATTTGAGTCGCCTCCGCTTCGAGTTGAAATGACTGCCGTAACATCATAGCCGCTGACAGTAACATCCCGATTGGGTTAGCACAATCTTGACCTGCAATATCCGGTGCTGAACCATGAATCGGTTCGTATAGCGCCGCCCGACCAGCTTGCGCATGCGAGCTTGATGGTAATAAGCCCAGCGAACCGCCAAGCACACTCGCCTCGTCACTTAAAATATCACCAAACATGTTCTCAGTCACAATCACATCAAATTGCGCTGGCCGTTGAATCAAATGCATCGCGGCCGCATCGACATATAAGTGAGTGACGCGTACCTCTCGATAAAGCGGTGCAATCTCTTCAACAGTTTGACGCCATAATTTACTCGATGCCAACACATTTGCCTTATCGATACTCGTTAATTCACCTTTACGTGTGGCTGCGAGTTTAAAGGCGTAATGCACAATCCGTTCGATGCTCGCCTTGTCATAACGTAAGGTATCGACGCCTTCTTTTTCGTTGAAGTACTTCGGTTCACCGAAATATAAGCCGCCTAGTAATTCACGCACAACGACGAAATCGACAGCCTCTAAACGTTCTTCACGTAAAGGAGATAAATGTTTTACCGCCGAAAAAATTTTAACGGGACGAACATTGGCAAATACACCCATTTGTTTACGTAAGGCGAGTAAGCCTTGTTCTGGTCGTTCAGTGGCTTCATCCCATTTCGGGCCACCGACCGAACCAAGCAGAACTGCATCAGCCGTTGCTACGGCCGCCTGTGTCGCTGGCGGAAACGGCGAACCTGTCACATCAATCGCCGCGCCACCAAACAACTGCGCGTTAAATTGAATCTGCTGCTCTGATTGTGCGAGTACTTGTGTTAAAACGGTTTGCGTGACGGCCATGATTTCTGGTCCAATGCCATCACCTGCTAAGACGGTTACGTTATATCCCATTACACCTCAACCTCACTTGTGTTTAATGTCGCATGACGCTGTTTTGAAAAAGCTTGTATATAAGCTCGAGCAGAGGCGTTCAATACATCATGATCGATGCCAACACCATGATAAATGCTACCGTCCGCCGTTGCAATCACTGTATGTACTTCAGCCTGTGCATCCATTCCTGGTGAGATTGACTGAATACGATAATCTTTTAAGGTCACCGATTCGCCCATTAACTTATCAATCACATTGTAAACCGCTTCGATACTACCAGCACCTGTGGCTGAACCACTGAGACGCTCACCCTCGGCTGTTCTAATTGTAATATCGGCTAATTGTTGCGCAGCAGAATTATAATGCACATCCAACGACTCTAAGTGACAAAAACTCTCGTCACTGTATAGATGGCCTGACATCATTGCTCGGAGATCGTCATCGCTGACTTCTTTTTTAACATCAGCTAATTGTTTAAAACGTTCAAACAGTGGTTGTTGCTCCTCTTTTCAATTGAAAACCAATATCCGCGAGTCGTGTAAAGAGCGCATGACGTCCAGAGAGTTTTCCGAGTACAAGGGTTGATTGTGAAACACCAACAAGCTCAGGTGTAATAATTTCGTAAGTGCTTGGATTTTTCAAGAAACCATCCTGGTGAATGCCCGATTGGTGTGCAAACGCGTTGCCGCCAATCACTGCCTTATTTCGTGGTACCGCCATGCCCGATAAATGACTGACGAGATCACTGCTGCGTTTCAGTTGATTGAGCACAATGTTTGTTTCTGCTTGATAATGGTCTTTACGAATATGAAGAGCCATCGCGACTTCTTCCATTGCAGTATTGCCCGCACGCTCGCCAATCCCATTAATCGTACATTCAATCCGTGATGCCCCGTTTTCAATTGCAGCTAAGGCATTAGCGACCGACATCCCTAAGTCATCGTGACAATGTGATGAGAAAATCACCTCATCAAACCCACGAATCTCTTGGCGTAAATAGCGGAATAACGCACCGAACTCGGTTGGATTCGTATAGCCGACTGTATCGGGTACATTAATTACTTTGGCGCCGGCATCAATGGCTGTTTGGATTGCCTTAACTAAAAAGTCTGGTTCAGTTCGGGTTGCATCTTCAGGTGAAAATTGCACCATATTGACAAATTGCTTCGCATAGCGCACATGATGATCAATCGAGGCGAGTACTTCGGCTTGCGTCATTTTGAGTTTGAATTCACGATGAATCGGGCTTGTCGCTAAAAAGGTATGGATTTGGGGTGCAACCCCACCTTTAACCGCTTCATAAGCCCGACTAATGTCCGCTTCGACGCAGCGGGCGAGACCCGTAACCGCACTTTCTTTTACAATCTCAGCAATGGTTTTGACACAGTTAAAATCACCCGGGGAAGCGATTGGAAAACCAGCTTCAATGACATCGACACCAAGGGTTTCAAGCTGCTGTGCCATTTGAATTTTTTCTTGTAAGTTAAAGCTCACCCCCGCTGTTTGTTCGCCATCTCGTAATGTTGTATCAAATATTTGGATTTTTCTCATGCCTGACACCCCTCTCATTATTTTATTAGTAACGCAATTATGTTCAAATTTAAAGTGAGGCACACCTCAAATTGAGATGTGCTCACTGGTCATTCTTTTAGTTAATAGCTGCTAACACAATGTTAGTCTTTTATAACAGTAAGTTTTATCGCTTGTCACTTTATTGTATCGCTACTTTTTTCATCGAAGTGCTTGCTACTTAACGTTTACCCTTTTAGTTGCCTTTTGCCTTTTGCAAGTTGTATTCACTTTCTATTCTCCAGTTACTCCAACTAAAGGCTGTCTAAATTTCGCTGTTTCGTTCCGACAAAAAGCGTCGAACCCTCAACACCTCCAATTTAGTTGCCTTTTGCAAGTTGTATTCACTTTCTTTATTTGTTTTGATCAATAAACGGCATCATATCACGGAGTTTATTACCGACTTCGGTAATTTGATGACCTTTTTGCTCTGCACGCATACGATGGAATTCTTTAAAGCCATTGTTGTTATCATCAATGAAGCCTTTAGCAAAGTTACCGTTTTGAATATCAGTTAACACGTCTTTCATATGCGCTTTAACATCACTTGTTACGACGCGTGGGCCTGATACGTAATCGCCATATTCGGCTGTGTTCGAAATCGAGTTACGCATTTTTTCCATGCCACCTTCGTACATAAGATCAACAATTAATTTCAATTCATGTAACACTTCAAAGTAGGCCAGTTCTGGTTGATAACCCGCTTCAACTAATGTTTCAAAACCAGCTTGTACTAAATGCGTCGTGCCCCCACAAAGTACCGCTTGCTCTCCAAATAAATCAGTTTCTGTTTCTTCTTTAAAGGTTGTTTCAATTACACCTGCACGGGTACCACCCACACCTTTAGCATAAGACAGCGCGTTTTGAGTCGCCTCTCCAGTTGCGTCTTGATAAACCGCGAATAAACAAGGTACCGCACTACCTTCAACAAAGGTACGACGAACAAGATGACCTGGACCTTTTGGTGCCACTAAGAACACATCAACGTCTGCTGCCGGCTTAATGACATCGTAATGAATGTTAAAACCATGGGCAAAAACAAGTGAATTGCCGGCCTCTAAGTTATCCTTAATTTCAGCTTCATAAATCGTCCCTTGGTTTTCATCTGGTAAAAGTACCATGACAACATCTGCTTGTTTACTTGCTTCTGCTACCGAGAATACATCAAATTGATCTGCTTTGGCGTTATCAGCTGATTTACCTGCACGAATACCGATAATCACATCGTGACCATTGTCGCGTAAGTTTTGCGCATGAGCATGGCCTTGTGAACCATAGCCAATCACCGCGATTTTTTTGCCTTTAAGTGTATCCTCTTTTACCGAATCATCATAATATACTTTTACCATTTTCATTACCCCCTGTTTTATGTGTGTTATTTATAGATAAGCCTTGCGGCGAAATCATCAGTTATGCTGTTTTGACAAAACCGGCAATGCCGGTTCGTGTTAATTGTGTGATGTTGTATGGTTTTAACAGTTCAATAAAATCATCAATTTGATGATGCGATCCGGTTGCTTGAATGACTGTGTGATCGGCTGCCTCGGTTAAAATCGCGACTTGGAAAGAAACCAACAGGTCAGCTACCGCCGAATAATCAACTGCCACATCGACAATTGCCAATTCACGTGTTACCACATTTTCATCGGTAATGTCACGTGCTTCCATCACATCGACCTGCTTATTCAGCAGTTTGACCAAGTGTTCACAAGAGCTAATGTCGTCAACATGCACGACTAAGGTGAGCTGTGACTGATTGACTTCGGCCGTTTGACCGACCGCGATACTTTCAATATTAATAAAACGTTTTGAAATAGCATTGATGGCCCGGTTCAAAACACCGGGTGAATCGGATAAACGAGCAATTAAGATACGTTTCATTGACCAACAACCCCCTCCATTTGATGAATGCCTTTCCCCGGTGGTACCATCGGTGTAACGGTCTCCATCTGAGCAATATGAACATCGACGACAACTGGACCTTCGATCGCAAACACCGCTGCCAGTTGCTCAGCAAGTTGCTCGCTTTGTGTAATCCGCTCGCCCTGAATACCGTACGCTTCGGCGAGTTTCACAAAATCAGGTTGGCCGTCAAACACGGACTCGCTGTATCGCTCATCATAAAACTGTGTCTGCCATTGTTTCACCATTCCGAGTGAGGCATTATTGAGAATAATCACTTTTATATCTAACTTAAATTCTGTTAATAACGCTAATTCTTGCAACGTCATTTGAAAGCCACCGTCACCAACAATCGCAACCACCTGACGATTAGGTTGGGCAAACTTCCCACCAATTGCAGCCGGTAAGCCGAATCCCATCGTGCCCAAACCACCACTTGAGATGAGCGCATGTTCTTCTTTAAACTGATAATATTGAGCCGTCCACATTTGATGTTGCCCGACATCGGTGGCTACAATCGCTCGGCCCTCCGTTAAGCTACTAATCATTTCAATCACCTGTTGTGGTTTTATCGCGACGCTATCATTGGTCGTATAGCCATGTGGATGCTGTTGGGCATACGCTTGTAAACGACTGACCCACGCTGTATAATCAGCGGGTTGCTCAACTGCAGCCAACAAGGCTTGTAGGCTTACCTTGGCATCAGCGACAATCCCGATGTCAGCTGTAAACACTTTGTTGATTTCTGACGGATCAATATCAATATGGACAATATTAGCATCCTTCGCGAAATGCGCTTGTGCCCCGACTAAGCGGTCATCAAAACGAGCACCGATGGCGATTAGGAGGTCGCATTCATATATCGCACGATTGGCCGCATAGCCCCATGCATTCCCGCCATGCCAAACGCTAACGGCTCAGATGGGCTAATGTTCCCTAAGCCTAACAGTGTGTTCACGACCGGAATGTTCATTTTGTTAGAAAATTCGGTCAATTCAGATTTGGCAGAGGCAAAATTAATGCCTGCACCCGCTAAGATTACCGGTTGTTTGCTCGTTGCTAACAGTTGTGCCACTGCTGCGATTGCTTCCACAGGTGGTGTTGTTGCCACCTCATAGGTCGCTAACGCTTGCACCTGTTTAATCTGTGAGACGACTGCGGTCATCATATCTTTTGGAAAATCAATTACGACTGGCCCTTTCCGTCCGGTTTCAGCAATCGTAAACGCCTGTGCCACAATTGTTGGAATATCGGCAGCGTCACGGATTTGAAAACTATGTTTCGTAATCGGTGAGGTCATATTCACAACATCGGCTTCTTGAAAAGCATCAGTGCCAATGACTGAGGTTGCCACCTGACCAGTAATAACGACGAGTGGTAAGGAATCAGCTAAGGCATCCGCTAAGCCGGTGACGACGTTAGTTGCCCCTGGTCCACTTGTGACGACGACAACACCGGCCTTGCCCGTAATACGAGCATAACCTTCAGCGGCGTGGATTGCACCTTGCTCATGTCGGGCTAAAATGTGTTTCACACCACTATCATAGAGGGCATCATACAAGGGTAAGACTGCACCTCCCGGATAGCCATAGATGATGTCAACCTCTGCTTGTTTAAGACTCTCGATGAGCCATTGCGCTCCATTTTTCAGCTTTACTGCTTGCTCAGCCATTTATTTCACCCTCTCTTAAAGTAGTTCATCCGGAATCTTCATGATGCCTCCGGTACTGGCACTCGTTGTTAGTACTGAGTAACGTGCTAACCAACCGGTTTTCACCTTTGGTTTAAATGGTTTTAGCTGTGTGCGACGTGCCGCTAACTCATCTTCTGAAACGAGTAGTTCCATCGTCCGTTCCGGTAAATCAATCACAATCGTATCGCCATCTTTAATGAGGGCAATCGGGCCACCTGCTGCCGCTTCAGGCGATACATGACCAATCGCAATACCACGTGTTGCACCAGAGAAGCGACCATCCGTAATGAGGGCGACATCTTTGCCTAAGCCTCGTCCAACAATTGACGATGTCGGTGCTAACATTTCTGGCATTCCAGGCCCACCCTTCGGTCCTTCGTAGCGAATAACAACAACGTGCCCTTCACCGACACGGTGATCATCAATCGCCGCCACTGCTTCATCATGTGAGTCAAAACAAATGGCCTCGCCGACAAACTTAGTGACACTCGGATCAACACCGCCGACCTTAATCACAGAACCATCTGGCGCAATATTACCGTAAAGAATTGATAATCCACCCGTTTTACTATACGGATTCTCTTTAGAATGGATCACGTTTTCGTTTAAAATTTTCGCATCCGCCACATTCTCTCGTAATGTTTTACCCGTTACAGTAATGCGGTCGGGATGAATCGCATCGCCTTTATCAACCAACTCTTTAATGATTGCTGAAATGCCACCGGCTTCATGCACATCATGCATCGAGTATGCTGAACTTGGAGCGATTTTTGATAAATACGGAATGCGTTCGGCAATCTCATTGACCGATTTCAAATCGTAATCAATGCCTGCTTCATTCGCGATTGCTAATGTATGTAGTACTGTATTAGTTGAGCCACCCATTGCCATATCGAGGGCAAACGCGTCATCGATGGCTTCTTTGGTAACGATATCCTTTGGCTTAATGTCTTTTTTTACTAAGTCCATTAAGTGAAAGGCTGATTTTCGAATTAATTCGCGTCGTTCTTCTGAGACAGCTAGTGTAGTGCCGTTTCCTGGTAGGGCCAGTCCGAGCACTTCCATCAAACAGTTCATTGAGTTGGCCGTGAACATCCCTGCACAAGAGCCACAGGTTGGACATGCCTCTGCTTCAAGTTCTAAAAATTCTTCTTTACTCATTTTCCCTGATTTAAAGGCACCAACCCCCTCAAACACTGACGATAAGGTGAGCGCTTTACCAGTTGAAGATAGGCCTGCTTTCATCGGACCACCTGAGCAAAAGATGCCCGGTACGTTCGTCCGCATGGCCGCCAATAACATTCCTGGTGTGATTTTATCACAGTTTGGAATATAGAAAACACCATCAAACCAATGAGCGTTAATAACGGTTTCAGCCGCATCAGCGATAATCTCACGACTCGGTAATGAATAGCGCATGCCGATGTGTCCCATCGCAATCCCATCATCAACACCAATCGTATTGAACTCAAATGGAATACCGCCAGCCTCTCGAATCGCTTCTTTGGCAACATCGGCTAGTTCACGCAAGTGTACATGTCCTGGCACAATATCAATATATGAATTACAAATTGCAATAAAAGGCTTACGCATGTCATTATCGCTTCTTACTTGTCCAGTTGCTCTAAGGAGGCTACGTGCCGGGGCACGATCGTCACCTTTTTTGATTTCATCACTTCTCATCATTAACACTCCTTAGCTCTTCTGTAATTTTCCAATTAAAAACCCCATTCAAGGAATGGGGTTTGAAGCCCCAGTCAAACGCAATCGGGACTCAAGTAACAATCGCACAAGACGATGTTCCGAGTCCTAGCTAAGTAATAAAATGACTAAGCGTGATTGGTTTGACTGGCTACGTTTCATAATGAAAAACTCCTTTTGTTTTTTTATTTAATAAGATAATTTATATATTATAGGACATTTATCGATTAGTCAATTGAATATTCAGAAAATTCTAATTATGATATTGTTTCGTTTGTTTTTTTATTAAATCTATCTCATATCGATATAAAAAAAAACGAAACCGGTTAATGGTTTCGTTTCAGCTTGTGAATCATCTTCAATTCTGTCTCATTCTATTACAGTAACCTCACTATTCGTTTAATTCAGGAAATAGTTTCATGAGCAACAACTGGGCTAATGGTCGGCCTGTCCCTTGATAAGGAAACATGTGCATGTGAATGGCTGGGTTATAATTAGCCTCAATAATCCCGTAGTTAGTAGCTGCTTTCGTCGACGGCACCCTGTTATCAGTGATCATCAAATCGATACCTGACACAAACGCACCCAGTGCGGCAACAGCTTCAACTGCAATTTGTTTATAACTTTCATCCATTTCATCAGTCATATCAATCGAATCACCACCAGTACTAACATTCGAGTTTTCCCGTAAATAAATACGTTGCTCCTTGGCAGGAATATCATCTTCGCTGTAACCTTGTGTTTTCAATAACAACCGTTCAATTGATCCAATTACTATACGTTGTAACGGTTTGCGGTAATGTGTCCCCCGTAACGGATCTTCGTTTTTGAATGCCACTAACTCCGCAATCGTATGAATGCCATCGCCAATAATGTTTGCGGGCACGCGTAAAATAATGCCTTCAACCTTGCCATCAAGGACATAAAAACGATACTCAGTACCCGCGATAAATTCTTCAATGAGCACATGAGAATCCTGCTTAAAGGCAATTTCAACCGCTTCTTGAAAATGAGTCCGTGAGACACCTTCTTGAAAAATCGAAATTCCCAGACCAAAATTAGTCGACTTCGGTTTAACAACAAAACCACTTTCGCTAAAATAGTCATACATTTGCATCGCTTCGTCCACAGTGGCAAATTCTTCGCCGCTAGGCACACGAAAACCGGCCTGTTTTAAAATTTTCTTTGTTACCGTTTTATTTTCCATAATGAGCGGTGCAATATAGGTATCAAGACTTGTCATATTCGTATTTTTTATATATTCAGTATGATTGCCGACGGTCAGTTTCAAAAACTGTTCCGCTTCATCTAGCACCTCGAAGGCAATACCGAGTTCAATTGCATGCACTATCACTAGCTGTGTCGATAGCTCCATCTTATCGAAGCCAGCTAAGGCAAAGGTGTTTTCCCAGGCTTGTTGTTGAAACAGCTGTCCTTGTTGGCAATTGTAGGTTGCTGCTGTTACTGTATCACTATCTTGCCTAAATGCGGATGAACTTACTTCGCGCCAACAGTGGGTAATGATGTCTCGATCGCTCTTACTTAAGTGTAAGTCATTCGCCATCGCAGTTAACGCTTCAAATAATTGATCGACTGTTTCAATATTAGTCGCTGTATAAGCTGACAGTAGCGTTAGCAGTGTATAAAAACGTAGTGTTTCGCTTGTTATTCCAAAACGTGCAGTCGCATCTAAGGGCACACCAACTAACGTAAGCTCCGCTTGCGTAGCTGAATTCGTTTCACTAGAAACGAAGGCAAAGCGAGACTGCAACTGTGAAGCAAGCATGACTTTGTATCCTGCTAGGTTCAGCCTCATTTGGTGAGACAATCCGGTCCGCGTTTCTGCAACTGTCTGCTTCATTGCTTGCGCTAAGTCATACACAAATGTTTCTGAGAAGATGTAATGCAGTGTAATCGCACCATTAAACGTTTCATCAGGCAGTGTTGAACTTGGCCAGAGCATTTCTGTTGACGGATGTGTACGCATCGCAACCTCTTGAATGGCACCAAAATACTTTAATGCCTCTTTTTCGGATGAGACAAACGGTGTTTTCATCACCAGGCTGTTATGATTTGTATACTTAAGCATCGGATGCTCTGCTCCTAATGCCAATCGATTGACTGGGCATTCAATCCCAGCTGTTGTTGTAAAATGACTTTCTCGTTCTATCGAAAGGAGCATTTCTTGCAACCGCTGTTTTAATCCCGGATTATGTTTTAAGTGTTCTGTGACATTCATCTATTTTCCGTCTCTCTATTATCAACGAACAGCTTGGCTGTCGTCAATCTATTTTTAAGTACGATTCATTTTAAAGTCCCACGTCTATTTTGTCAAACAGGTTGATTCTTGCGACAGCAAGGCAGTCTCGTCTTTTTACAAAAAAACAAGTGACGACAGCTGTCAGTCACTTGTTTTGGATTAAAGTTTCGTTACATTTTCAGCTTGCAATCCACGTTGTCCTTCAACGATTTCGAATTCAACGTCTTGCCCCTCGTCTAATGTTTTAAAACCTTCACCTTGGATAGCACTAAAATGTACAAAGACATCACTGCCACCTTCAACCTCAATAAAACCAAAACCTTTTTCTGAGTTGAACCATTTCACCTTACCTGTTTGCATAGTATGAACCCTCCAAATGATTTCTATAATATGGGTTTCCATATCGTTGATACAGATGACATCACATATTATAAATGAAGTTCGTTTACTTTTACAAAACAAAATCCATTTATAACATGCGAAATACCTTTTTATATTTTTTATTATAAGGGCTCTTCCTCACCTTTGCAAGCCCTTACATTTATCTTTTTTGGAACAGTTTACCCACATATATCTATTGATTATAGAAAACAAAGGAAGGCTATTAACTATCTGCCATTATGTCTAATCCTACATATGATGTGTTTTCTAAAAAAAAGGAATAATCCCCCTCAATTGTTTTGTAAATAATTACAGCAGAGCCTCTATGAGATTGTTCACTGTTTTTTTCATAAGCGCCCCTAATAGAACAAAAAGCGCTCATTTTAATTGAGCGCTTGAGACTGAAGATAAACGCTCGTATCTTCAAAATTTTTGCTGGCGATGGTCAATAATCGCTTTTTTGTTCTATATTTAACTTCGCTAGTAATTCGTCTCAGCAAGCGTCTAACGGTGTAAAACGCACGGTACGCTCGTTTATTTAAGTCGCTTTATTCCATTGTATCAGGCGGCGTATAGGCGTAGTCTTTACTGAAAACAAACCGATCGTTTAAGCCTTTTCAATAAATAACTTTTGAATACGCGGACCGAATTGTCTGAATAGCGTCGTACTTACAATCATATAAGTACTGGCCAATAAAAAACCACCGATAATATCACTTGGATAATGAACACCTAAATAAATGCGCGTATAGCCAATAAAACTGATGAGACAGGCTGTGATAATCAAATATGTTTTTCGATGATAACGCTGATTGACTGTTAGCATAAAAACAATACTTAACGTAAACGTTGTAATCGCCATTGTATGCCCACTCGGAAAACTAAAGCCACCTTGTTCAATTAACATATTCACCGGACGCTCCCGTTGAAAGAGCGATTTAAACACCCAGTTAATCCCACTAGCACCGACAAGCATATTAACGCCAAGCCAACATGCCCATAAAAACTGGCGGTAACAGGCCATAATAATAACGATTATCGCTGTAATGACAATCATGCCTTTAACCCCTGCAAAGTCAGTCGCTAGCGTGATGACTTTGGTTAGTCCAACCGGTTGAACAGCTTGACACATTGTTCGTATTGTCGAATCAAATTGTTTTACCCACAGTGCATTGGCCGAAACAGCTGCAGCCACAAACAGAAAGAGGATAAAAATAATAGCTACGACACTATAGCGCAAAATCGTTTGCTTTTTCGTTAACATTTCGTCACCTCTTCATTAGATTACATTACACTACATTTTAGCACATCATTAAGTTTACAACATCTAATTACCTAAAGGCTCCGTCTTTAGTCTGAATTGATCCTTAAAAAAAACGTTATTTCACTGGTGCTGAAATAACGTTTTTATCTTAAATACTTGATTGAGCCTCTACAAATTGAGCCGCTTGTTGCGCCATCCGTTCATAGGCTATTTGTTCAGCTGTCGTCGTTTGTGACATCACTGTCACGGCCTTGGCATCGGCGGAAATCACTAACTCAGCCTCAAATACAAAAGTGGCATTCCCAATTAAATCAATCCGATAGGTATCCGCTTCACGATAAACCTGACATTGCACACGACCCCCAGGATTATACACATCGATTTTACGCTCAAAATCACCACCATGAATGAGACGCGCCATTAAACTGCTGGCTGACATCGCAGTACCACAAGCGTTCGTAAACCCTACACCACGCTCATATGTTTTTACAAAGATGGCATCTTCGCTAAAACGGCGGACGTAACTAACGTTAACACCGTCTGTAAAATAGGGATTATCACTGTTCAGCCAGCGCGCTAATTTTTCTTGGTCTGCAAAATCAGCTCCTTCAACAAAGCTAATTAAGTGAGGATTTGGTACGGCTACTGCCGAATAATGTAACTGCTCTGAAAAAGCTGGCACGCGCTCATCGTATAGCTGTTCACCATCAATCACTAACGGCAAAGTCTCTTTAGCAAAGGTGACCGGTGAAATTTCAACGCGATAGGTTGGAATCCCTTCGGCTAGCGGTTCATCCTCAGATACTTTTAAAATCGCCTTCATTGTTTCGACGGTGAAATCAGTTAGCTGATGTTTTTCTGCCAAATAACGAGCAACTGTGCGAAGTCCGTTACCACACATCGAAGCCTCAGAACCATCTGAATTAATAACACGCATACGTGCTAACGCTGTTTTACTCGGAGAGACATATAAAACCCCATCTGCACCGCCCAAGGACTGCTGACGATCACACAAGGTCAATGCTAATTGTCGACGCTTTTCTTCTGGCAGTGCTTCACTTAACAACATTTCATCGATAATATAAAAATCGTTCCCGGAACCATGCACTTTTTTGACCGTTACTTTCATTCTGCCATAACCTCTTTCTGTTGATTAACGTTTATTTTTATTGTAGCACATTTTATTTTGAAACCGATGATTGGCTTCTTAGACAGAAAAAAAACCGGTATCGACGTTACACGTCAATACCGGTTCAAATTGTAGACAAAGTCTAAAGAGACTTCATTTTTCTTCTAAACAGTTGCTTTCACTTTTAAGCTTCTAAGTCAATGTCGCCATAATGTTCAGTCACAATGTCAGCACAGTGAGCACATAAGGTTGGATGAGCAGCGTTTGAGCCAACGTCTGTTTTCACGACACGGCAACGTTCACATGTGTCACCGTCGGCAGCAGTGACAGCAACAGCAACTGTTTCTGTTGCAATCGCATCAGCTGGCGCGTTATCTTTACCCACAATTAACTCAAAGTCACTAACGATTAACAATTGTTTCACATCGTTGTTAATTGACTTGATTAAGTCAACCGTTGCTTGATCAGCATAGATTGAAACTTTCGCCATCAATGATTTCCCGATTAATTTCGCATTACGCGCTTCTTCTAATGCTTTTTGAACAGCGTCACGGATAGTCATGAACTGTGTCCATTTTTCAAGTAAGGCTGTTTGTTCTGCTGTCTCAGTCGCAAATTCAAAATCAGTTAAGTGAACACTCTTAGCTGTTTCAAACTCAAGATAAGACCAAATTTCATCAGCCGTATGTGGTAATAACGGTGCTAATAATTGTGTTAAACCTTTCGCAATCGTGTAGAATACTGTTTGCATACTACGACGAGCCTCACTCGCTGCCGCTTCAATGTAAACAACATCTTTGGCGAAGTCGAGGTAGAAGTTACTTAAGTCAGTCGTTACAAAGTTGTTAACCGCACGATAAACAGTTGAAAACTCATATTTATTGTACGCTTCATCAATTTGATGTGCTAGGCGGTTATATGTTGTTAACATGTATTGATCAGCTTCTGACAATTTGTCATACGCCACCATATCTGTTGTTGGATTAAAGTCTGATACATTTCCTAATAAGAAACGGAAAGTATTACGGATTTTACGGTAGACATCTGAAACTTGTTTTAAAATATCATCTGAAATACGCACATCCGCTTGGTAATCTGATGAGGATACCCATAAACGTAAAATATCGGCACCCATTTGGTTCATGATTTTTTGAGGATCAACTGTATTACCAATTGATTTACTCATTTTACGCCCTTTACCATCTAAGACCATCCCGTGGCTTAAGACACCTTTATAAGGTGATTTCCCTGTGATGGCAACACTCGTTGTAATTGACGAGTTGAACCAGCCACGGTATTGATCTGATCCTTCGAAATACAAGTCAGCTGGACGGCTCAAGTAATCACGTTCTTCAAGCACACCTTGGTGAGATGAACCTGAATCGAACCAAACGTCCATAATATCAGTCTCTTTTGTAAACGTTCCGTTCGGGCTTGATGGATGTGTAAAACCTGCTGGTAATAAATCTTTCGCTTCACGGGCAAACCAAACGTTTGAACCATGTTCACGCACTAATTCAACAAGATGAGCAATTGTTTCTTTCGTAATAATTGCATCGCCATTTTCACCATAAAAGATTGGTAACGGTACACCCCACGCACGTTGACGTGAAATAACCCAATCGCCACGGTCACGAACCATGTTGTGTAAACGTTGTTCTCCCCAAGCTGGTGTCCATTCAACCGTTGCAATCGCATCAAGAATATTCTCGCGGAACGCATCAATTGATGCAAACCATTGTGGTGTCGCACGGTAAATAACAGGTTTCTTCGTACGCCAGTCATGTGGGTAACTATGTGAAAAGAAGTCCAGTTTCAAGAGACGACCTTTTTCGGTTAATAAATCAGTAATCATTGGATTCGCTTTATCATAATAGATACCTTCAAATCCTGGTGCTTCATCAGTATAAATACCGCGACCATCCACTGGTGAAATAACTTCTAATTTATAAGCTAATGAGGCAAAGTAATCGTCTTCCCCGTGTCCTGGTGCTGTATGAACACAACCTGAACCAGCTTCTAGCGTTACATGGTCACCCAAAATAACAAGTGACTCGCGATCATAGAACGGATGACTTGCAGTAACGTACTCAAGCTCGCTCCCTTTGAACGTTTTGAGCACAGTCGGTGCTTCCCACTCTAGTTTTTCAGAAACGGCTTCTAATAAGCCTTCAGCCACGATAAACTTACGGTCAGCAACAGCGACTTCGATATAGTTATAGGTTGCATTAACAGCGATTGCTACGTTTGCTGGTAATGTCCATGGTGTCGTTGTCCAAATAACAAATTCTGCATCATTATCCACAATGCCTTTGCCGTCTTTTACGTTAAAAGCAATGTATAACGATGGACTTTTAACATCCGCGTACTCAATCTCGGCTTCGGCTAAGGCCGATTCACTTGATGGTGACCAGTAGACTGGTTTTTTACCACGGTAAATGTAGCCTTTTTCAGCCATCTCACCAAATACTTTAATTTCATTTGACTCAAAAATCGGATCCAATGTAATGTATGGGTTGTCCCATTCAGCCGAAACACCTAAGCGTTTAAAGCCTGTACGTTGAAGATCGATTTGTTCACGTGCATATTTTTCACACAGTTGACGGAATTCAACCGGTGACATCTCTTTGCGTTTAATGCCTTTTTTCGCTAATTGTTGTTCAATTGGTAAACCGTGTGTATCCCAGCCTGGAACATAAGGTGATGAAAAGCCACGCATTCCTTTGTAACGCACAATCATATCTTTGATGATTTTATTCATCGCATGTCCAACGTGAATCGCACCGTTTGCGTATGGCGGTCCATCATGTAAAATAAAAGTTGGTTTATCCGCATTTTTAGCTTGGATTTGCTCATATAAGTTCATTTCTTCCCAATCAGCTTGCATTTTTGGTTCTTTGTTTGGTAAGCCGCCACGCATCGGGAAGGCTGTTTTAGGCATAAGTAACGTTTTTTTGTATTCCATCTTTATTTCCTCCTTAGATTAGCGGTAAAACAAAAGAGTCCCATCCCCTTAAAAGGGACGAGACTCGCTCGCGATACCACCCTTATTAGTACGGCAAATTGCCTCACTAAAAAATGTACTCTCTCAACACTTTAACGCAGTGGCTACGGCTAAGCTTACTTGATTCAGCTTAACAGCTCATGGATGATTTTCAACCGTGACCCCTTTTTGACCTTTCACCATTCGTCAAATCGCTAGAAAAGGGCGGATACAGTTAACGTTCCATTCGTCGCTTATTATTTTGCTGGAATTTCTTTGTTCTCTTCAATCACTTCAATAGATTGAGTCGTTTCTGTTGGTGTTTCAACGCTTTGTTTCTCCGCAACATCTACAAATTTATCGGTGATGTTTTGTTCAACATCAATGTCATACTCGAGTGAATTTGACCAATCATCATGTTCAAGTAAGTCAAGTTGTGTCGTTACAAGTAAGCGTAAACGCTCACGGAACACTTTAGATTGACGTTTTAACTCTTCAATTTCGACCGAGAGACGATGCGCTTTGTTTAAGCCCTCTTTTACAAGCTCTGCTGCATCGGCTTTTGCTTCAACAACAATCAATTCGGCTTCTTTCTGTGCTTGTCTGCGTGTTTCATCAGCTGAATCTTGTGCAATCACAAGTGATTTATTCAATGTCGATTCAATTGTTTTAAAGTGGTCTAATTGCTCATTGCTTGTTTGCAAATCGCTTGTTAATTTTTTATTTTCTTTAAGGACTAATTCATAATCTTTAATGACTTGTTCTAAAAAATCGTTAACCTCATCTTCATCATAGCCACGTAATTTTTTACCGAATTCTTTATTGTGAATATCTAATGGTGATAACGGCATTTATTCCACCTCCAAGTATGTAAACAAATTAATGTTCTATACACCTTACTATATAGTAAAATGTACCGACTAATCAAGTATAAATCAACATCTTTTGGATAATTAACGTTTTTTCAGCCTTTTATCCGCACATTCAGTTTTAATTTATCCTTTTTACTCTTGCCGATTTGTTCTAACACTTGTATTCGACCATGTTTACGCACCGACAACATATCATTCTCAGTGCATTCAAAGTTGGCCTGTTTCACAACTTGCCAATTGACTTTGACGAGTCCTCCTTCAATCATTATTTTCACTTTTTGTCGGGAAATATTCAACACCGTTGCAACCACACTGTCAAGCCGCATTGAGCTGACCGTCACAAATTTATGCTCAAAATCATCTGGAATCGCTAGTGCACCTGTAAACGGTAGCCGTTCTAACTGAATATTAACCTTGCCTATTTTCGTAAGGTTAAGTTGAACATAATTGGCCACCTCTTCTTCGACGACAAATTGCCAGTCATTTCCGACATTTAAAATATCACCAAATACCTCTCGCTTCATACCGATGTTCATTAAGGCCCCTAGTATCTCTGGGTGACTCAAGTTTGAAAACTTCGATGGGTAACGGATGGAAAATAAACACATTTGATAGTCTGCTTCGTTCTCCTCAAAGTAATCCGGCTTAATTAAAAAACGTTGCCGTTCATGTGTCAACAGTGATACGAGCATGAATTCACTATTTTTGCTAATCAATGACTGTAAAATAAATGCTTGTCGCGGATCAATAAACGGGGTCAAATATGGGCTGTATTGATTTTCAGCCTGCACTATCCAACCCGATGCCGCATCGATAAAAGGCTGTTCTTCTGGTCTGAAATGTTGATATACACCGTCCATTACATTCGTCCTTTCTATAAAAAAAGAAGCAAACGCGATGTTTGCCTCCCTCTACTGTTATTACATTGTTACTAAAAATTGATAAATCGATTGCAAGCCACGAGGCAATAACTGATTTAACACAATTAAGGCCAAAATCGCAGATATATCTAGCACACCACCGATTGGAGGAATTATTTTTCTAAACGGTTCTAAAAACGGCTCACAGATGCGTCCTAACAGTTGGCCAAATTTACTGCCTTGCGCATTAGGTACCCAACTAAGCAAGATGTAAATTAAAATCGCCCATGAGTATACAGAGCAAAACGTTATTAAAACATTGAAAATAGTGTATAAAACCACTTAGTCACCTCTTTTTTATTTACGCATCATAGTTATTAATGTATTCCGAAATAGCACCATCGACGCTAATATTTTCCGGAGCGCATAAGAAAATATTATTTCCTAGACGTTTAATTTCACCATTGACTGCGTATATATTTCCACTTAAAAAATCAATCATTCGTAGCGATTGTTCTTTATCCATTCGTTGTAAGTTTACAACCACAACTTGACGGTTTAACAAGTCGTCTGCGATTGCTTGCACCTCACTATAAATGCGTGGTTCGTGTAATGTTACATTAGTCGTCTCTGTCTCGGAACCGATTCGAACGACATTATTTTTCTTAGTGACTGCTTTTTTCTCTTTAGGCACAGCTTGACGTTTAGCCTTTGGCTGCGTGTTGCGGTTACTTACCTGTTCTTTTGTTTCTGTTTGTTGTTTTGCTGATTGCGTCGATTGAAATTCTTCTTCCTCATCTAGGTAGAAAAAGTCTTTTACCTTTGACAACATTGACATTGCAATCCCTCCTTAATTGACAGTTACAAGTTCTGTTCCAACTCTTACAAACGTGGCCCCTTCTTGCAACGCAATCTGGTAATCATTCGACATTCCCATTGATGCTTCAAGGCAAGGTGCATGTTTTAATTGGAGTGCTTGAACGTCATTAGTTAGTTGCTTCAGTTGTGCAAACACTTCGTGAAGTTCCTGTTCGCTGGCCACAAACGGCGCCATCGTCATTAACCCCACGACTTTAATGTTTGGATAATGCGTAAGTTGCTCGATAAATGGAATGACATCGTCTGGCGCCATACCATGTTTATTTGCCTCACCGGCTACATTTACTTCCACAAAACAATTGCTTTCTTCGGTTGCACGTTTATTAATTTCTTTCGCAAGTGATAAACGATCGAGTGAATGAATATACGTTGTAGCTGGCAATACTTCTTTTACTTTACGGGTTTGTAAACTGCCGATAAAATGCCAGACAATATCTGGATATTTGTCACTGAGAGCTGCCTGTTTTGCTGTTAAGACATCGGCACGATTTTCACCGAAATGACGTTGTCCTAAGGCGTAGAGTTGCTCAATGACATCAATCCCCACTGTTTTTGTGACCGCCACTAGTTGCGCTGGTTGACCGGTTGCCAACATTTTATTCGTGACCTTCGTAAAGTTATCAGTCAGTCCCATCACTAGACCTCCTAGCGGTTGCGATTACGGTTACGTAAAAAGGCTGGAATATCTAAGTCATCTGAGGCTGCATCAACTTCACGACGTGGTGCCTCATTAACTGGTGAAGGTGCAACAGTTCCTTCTGCTTTATCTTCTGAGCGTGTTGGTGCCGCTTGACGTGTGAAAGCTGGTTTCACTTGACGGTTGCCCGCTTCAGAAAAACCAGTCGCGATAACTGTTACAACTAACTCATCATTTAGATCATCATTAATAACAGAACCAAAAATCATGTTAACTTCTGGATCAGACGCACTTGAAACGATTTCAGCAGCTTCTTGCACTTCGAATAAGCTCAAGTTTGATGCGCCTGTAATGTTCATTAAGACACCCTTCGCACCATCGATTGATGCTTCGAGCAATGGTGAAGAAATTGCTTTTTTAGCTGCATCAGCCGCACGGTTTTCACCACTAGCAGACCCAATACCCATTAAGGCCGAACCACGGTTAGACATGATTGTCTTAACATCGGCAAAATCCAAGTTGATTAAACCAGGAACCGCAATTAAATCAGAAATACCTTGCACACCTTGACGAAGAACATTATCAGCTTCTTTAAACGCTTCTAACATCGGTGTGTTTTTATCAACAATTTGCAATAAACGATCATTAGGGATGACAATCAGCGTGTCGACTGCCTCTTTTAAAGCTTCAATCCCGGCTACTGCATGTTTTGAGCGTTTTGGACCTTCAAATGTAAACGGACGAGTGACAACACCGACTGTTAAGGCACCAACTTCTTTGGCAATTTGTGCAATGACAGGAGCAGCACCAGTTCCTGTTCCCCCGCCCATACCAGCAGTTACGAATACCATATCAGCACCAGCTAATACTTCCTCGATTTGATCACGGCTTTCTTCGGCCGCTTTCTTACCAATTTCTGGTTGCGCACCTGCACCTAGTCCGCGTGTTAATTTACCACCAATTTGCATCCGTGTTTCTGCCTGTGATAAATTTAATGCTTGGGCATCCGTGTTAACGGTAATAAACTCAACACCTTGAACCCCATGTTCAATCATACGATTGACAGCATTGTTTCCGCCACCACCGACACCAATAACTTTAATTACAGCTAGTGAACTTCTCGTTTCATCAAAATCATACATATAATTTCCTCCTACATCGTCGCTAGTTTTGTGTTATTCGAATAATGAACCAAACATTTTTTTTCATTTTATTTACAAGCTTATCTTCTTCAGCTTTAGGCTCTTTCATTCTTTCTTGTGGTGCATTGACGCTTTGATCTTCATACTCTTGAAGCTCATTAGGTTCACCATGCTCGATTTCATAGCTGATAAGTCCCACCGCGGTTGATAATGACGGATGTCTAACTCCAATGTAATCAGGATAAACAATCCGGACACGCGCTTGTAGCACCTGTTCAGCAATTTCCATCATGCCTGGAATAACGGTTGTTCCCCCAGTTAAAATATAACCGTTTGGCAACTTATTGAGCCCCGCTCGAACCAATTCATCATTAACCATCATTAAAATTTCTTCCAGTCTTGCTTCAATTATAACCGATAAATCCGTTTGATTGATGATAATTGGCTTAGAACCACCAATGACATCGATTTCAAATGTTTCTGCCGTGCTGGCATCGTTTGCATAAGCATAACCATGTTCCAGTTTGATTTGCTCGGCTTGACGCAATGAAATGTTTAAACCAATGGAAACATCCTTAGTGATTTGACTCCCGCCAACCGGGATGGCAAATGCATCAATCAATTGACCTTGATCAAAGACACCCACAGATGTAATGCCACCACCAATATCAATCAAAACCGTTCCGAAATCACGATCATCTTTTGTTAAACACGTTTCTGCAGCTGCAAGTGGTTGTAGTACCATCCCCGTTACTTCTAAGCCCGCGCGCTCGACACATCGTAAAATATTATGTACGATTGACTTCGAACCTGTAATCAGCGTTCCTTCAACTTCCAGTCTGACGCCAAACATCCCGGTTGGATCACTGATACCTTCTACGCCATCCACCTTATAGACACACGATTCAAAACTGATTGTTTCACGATCACTTGGTTTAGCAATTGCTTGTGCGGATTCAATCACATCTTGAATATCGTTTGCTGTTATTTCATTGTTTTCATTTTTAATGGCAATCATGCCATGACACCTTGCTAAATTTGTTTGAAAGTTTAACATGCTTACAACCACACGTTGAATCGTTACACCCACCATATCTTCAGCCTGACGAATCGCCGCTTTAATTGCCTCGACTGTTTTTTCGATATCAACTACCGTGCCACGACGAATGCCTTCTGAAGGGGCTCTTCCTACACCTATTACATTTAATTTTCCATCAGTGTGTTCGGCTATTATAACTTTTGTTGTCGATGTTCCAATGTCTAAACTTACATAAATTTCATTTTCACTCATACATCGGCACCTCCTTCGTCTCTTCATGTTTGTTTTTTTATATAAATATACCTATATTAAGTCTACACTAGTAAAAAGCGAAATAAAAGAAAAACTACACATTTTGAGGAAATTACTTCATATATGACCCTTTTCTCCCTCATTTCGCCTTATTTTTCCTACCTTGATTGTAATAGCTTTGATAAAATGCACCAACTTCTAAATCGATAATACCAGTTGATCCATCTGTAACTTGTCCCACAATCGAAGGGTAAGTCTTGATACTGGTTGAAAAATTAGCGAGACCGATGACCACTTGAAAACCGTCATTCATATTTATGTTCAAACGATTTTTATTTATTTTTGTCGGTTTATAAACAATTTCTGACATTGTGTTGCGCAGTTCAGCTGGTGTTTTCGTCAATTGTTTGGCCAATTCATTTAAGAGTTGTTTATTATTATCAAACCCGATGATTAACGGTTCGTTACCAATCGGATACTTCGAGACATTCTGTTCATCCAACAAACCCGAAGACAATAACGGGATATAACCATTAGTCTTTGGCATGTATGCTACTGGTTGCATTTCTTTAATCGTTAAACGATACGTATTAATCCCACGTCTTGTCAGCTCAGCTTTCTCAATCAAACGCGAGTCCGTAATTTTTTTTTTCTATCGCACTACTGTGTATTCCAAAAATACTAACGTCTTTTTCCACCCCAGTTAAGGCCATCACCTGCGCTGTTGTCAGACGGCTATTATTGACGACTTCAATCGATTGCAGACGACTCAAAGGTGAAATTAAAAAGACAACGATTACGATTAGCAGACCAAACACACCTAAAAGGCCAAACAGTTTCCGACGTCGAACCTTGTCTTTGTATTCCTTTAAGCCCGGTATTTTTTCTTCGATTGAGACAACTTTCGTCTTAGCTGTCATACTTTCACCTCACCTTAACTGTTCGTTTTATTTCGCTAAATCTGTCACGAGATCACATAGGTCTTGGGCTGCCTGTGGTTTCCCTAAGGCTAGGGCTGCCGCTTTCATTTTTGCTTGATACGTTTCATCTAACAAACAATGATCCAATTGTTCGACCAGTTTCGCTGCGCTCAAGTCTGTTTGTTTAATCATTTCTGCTGCCCCCTTTTCAACTAAGGCCATCGCATTCTTTTCTTGATGATTATTGGTTACATACGGACTAGGAATTAGGATTGATGGCAAGCCTAACGCGGTAAACTCAGCTAAGCTGGTTGCACCTGCACGCGAGACAACAACATCACAATTACGTAATACGGCCGGCATATTGTAAATGAACGGCACGATTTTTACGTTACTGGCATTGATAGCCTTTGCAGCTGCCTCAATCTGAGCAAAATGAATATCACCCGTTGCACAAAGAACTTGATAATCTTTTTGTGCCAAAGTTGGTAAAGCTTCAATTATTGCCTCATTCAAAGCACGAGCACCGCGACTCCCACCAAAAATCAAGGCCGTTTTTTTAGTTAGGTCAAGACCGTATTCACTTAAGACTGCTGGATTATTTTCGGCTTGAACAACCTCTGTGGCACGTGGATTACCGATTAAGGTTACTTTTTCGGTAGGAAAATCTGCCATTACCGCTTCAAAGGCCACGGCAATTTTATCGACGTAACGGCTTAAAAATTTATTTGTTAAACCCGCCACACTGTTTTGCTCATGAATGACAGTCGGAATGTTCTTTTTAGCGGCGGCATACACAACCGGTGCACACACATACCCCCCCGTCCCAACTACAACATCGGGTTTAAATTCTTTGATTATTTGTTTCGCGCGTGAAACGCCCTTCATAAAGCGGGCAATCGTTTTTATATTTTCAAGTGATAATTTCCGTTTGAATCCGGTAATTTCCATCGTTTCAAAGGCAATGCCTGCTCGTGGTACGATATCGGCTTCTAAGCCTTTTGATGTCCCCACATAGAGCACTTCTCCATCAGGGTAATTTTCTTTAAACTGACGAACTAACGCTAACGCAGGATAAATGTGTCCCCCGGTTCCGCCACCACTAATTAATAATTTCATAATACACCTCTAAGTTTGATTAATATGTTCACTTGCTTATCAAAGAAAAATACTTTTTCCTTTGATAAACAGATGACCAAAGAGCCTTAAATAGGCTCTTGTTCGTCTGTTTATCACTTTACAATGCGTTGACTGCTTTGATAAATAAATCGCCACGGACTTCGAATGACGGCACTTGATCCCAGCTCGCACACGCTGGGCTAAGTAAAATGACATCACCTGGTTCACTGCACGTATACGCAACCGGAACGGCTTCTTCGACGTCGGTCACGATTTTAATGTGTTCAACACCCGCTTCAGTTGCAACGCGGGCAATCTTATGTTTTGTTTCTCCGAATAACACAACGGCGCGGACATTTTTAAAGAACGGCTTCAAGTCATCAAACTCATTACCGCGATCTAAACCGCCAGCTAATAACACAACGGGTTCTTTAAAGCCTTTTAGAGCACTCTCAGTTGAAATGATGTTGGTCGCTTTTGAATCATTATAAAAACGACGACCTGCTAACGTCTTAATAAATTGCGTCCGGTGTTCAACACCATTAAAGCTCGACAAGACTGCCATGATATTTTCGTTGCTCTCACCCTCAAGTTTAGCAACACAAATCGCTGCCAACACGTTTTCCAAGTTATGTTCACCTGGTAAAACAATATCTGCTTGACGGCCGATGATTTCCCCTTTAAACATCAGGTTCCCATCGAGCACATACGCACCTGCTTCGACAACTTCTTTCGTAGAAAAAGGCACAATCCGTGATTTAGCAGCTGTAACAAGCTCACGTAACTCTGGTTGATTCCAGTTAACGACTAAGAAGTCATCTGCTTGTTGGTTTTCAAAAATACGTAATTTCGCTGCCACATACCCTTGGCGTGATCCATGATAATCAAGATGCGCCTCATAAATATTAACGATGACCGCGATATGAGGACGGAATGTTTCAATCCCCATTAATTGGAAGGATGATAACTCCATCGTTATGATATCTTCTGCCTTGGCTTCCATTGCAACGCCTGACGCTGGAAAACCAATGTTTCCTGCTAACAAGGCTGTTTTTGAACGGTTTAACATCTCATTAATTAAGGTTGTCGTTGTGGTCTTACCATTCGTTCCAGTGACACCGACAATTTGTGCTTCGCTAATTAAGTATGCCAATTCAACCTCGGTAATAATCGGAATATTTAAAGTCAACGCTTTTTGAATCATTTGGTTTTCGTAAGGAATACCTGGGTTTTTAACGACCAATTCAAAACCTTCATCTAACATTTCGGTCGGATGTGAACCGGTAATAACCGTGATACCTTCTTCTAACAACCCTTGGGCTGCTGGGTTCTCATCAAATGACTTTTTATCGTTGACTGTCACAAAGGCACCGAGTTCATGTAATAACTCAGCCGCTTTAACACCGCTACGAGCAAGTCCTAAAACCAATACTTTTTTATGACGAAAAGAAGTAATCTTTTTCATTTTACAGCACCTCCATTAACACGGCAGCAACGGCACAAACTAAGCCTGCTGTCCAAAAAACAAAGACAACCTTCGTTTCTGACCAACCACCTAATTCAAAATGATGATGAATCGGTGTCATGCGGAAAATACGTTTTCCATGAGTCAGTTTGAAGTACGACACTTGCATCATGACTGAAACTGTTTCAATCACATAAACGAGTCCGATTAAGAGCATCAACCATTCAACCTTTAATAATATCGATACAGCCGCCATTGAACCACCAAGAGCAAGTGAACCGGTGTCGCCCATAAAGACTTTTGCTGGATTACGATTGAAGATTAAAAAGGCCAGTAAGCCACCAATAATCGCCATACAGAAGTACATCACAGCTAAGTTATGTTGGTGATAGGCGATAATCGCAAAGGCACCGAAAGAAAAGATGGCTAAGCCCGCCAATAAACCATCTAAACCATCTGTTAAGTTCGTCGCATTTGAAAAACCAACGAGCCAAAAAATAATGAAGAGTCCATACACATACGGTAATTCAACCATAATGTTTGTAAACGGAATGTTAAGGGCATCGGTGTAACCATTTAAATGGTAAACAACGTAAAAGAGAATACCAATCACTAATTGGCCAATCAATTTTTGTTTAGCCGTCAAGCCGAGGTTCCGTTTTTCACGGACTTTGACGAAGTCATCCCAAAAACCAATAAAAGCATAGCCTAGGAAGGTAATTAATAACAACCACATGCCCGAGACGCTCCCGCGTGAAATTCCAGTGCCAATCAAGGTTGCAATAAAGACAGCTGGGACAAATACAATCGCTCCCATCGTCGGAGTACCTGATTTAGCCTTATGACTTTGTGGCCCTTCTTCTCGTTGCTCTTGTCCCACCTTACGTTGACGCATTGCTGAAATGTAAATAGGTAACGCCATCAACGTTAAAATGAATGCGATGAACGCTGTACCAATAATGAATTTTGTAGACACTTTCGTTCTCCCCTAACTGTTTTTGCTTACTTTAGATTTTTTATTGCTTGTTCTGCTACTTCACGATCATCAAAATGGTGTGTGACTGAACCGATGATTTGGTATGTTTCATGTCCTTTACCCGCTATTAAAATAACATCATCATCCTTCGCTTCATTGACAGCTAACTGAATCGCTTTTTCACGATTAATTTCTTTAAGATAAACCGCCTCTGCCGATACGCCAGCTTCCATCTGATTTAAGATCGTCATGGGATCTTCTGACCGCGGATTATCTGATGTCAAAATCGCCACATCCGCTTTTTGCACAGCAATTTTCGCCATGATTGGACGCTTCGTACGATCGCGGTCACCACCACAACCAACCACACAAATAATTCGACCTTTGACAAAGTCACTGATTGTTTCTAACACATTTTCTAAACTATCAGGCGTGTGGGCATAGTCAACAATGACAGGGAAGGCTTGTCCTGCACTAACGAGTTCAAATCGTCCAGCCACACCTTTCAGTGATTCAATTGATTTAATCGCTGTTTCCAATGGTACACCTTGTACATAGGTTGTGGCAATAGCTGCCAATGCATTATACACATTGAAATTACCGACTAACTGCATCGCAATCGGGTATGTTTTTGCTTGAAAATGAAGATTGAAGGTTGTCCCTTTGCCACTGATTGCAATATCAGTCGCTTGGAAAGTCGCCGGCTTGCGAATGCCATACGTTACAACATGAGCCGCAGTCGCCGTTATCATCCGTTCGCTGGCGGCATCATCACTATTAATAACAGCAAATTTCGGACGATTCGAACGGTAATCATTACCTAATTGGGCAAACAACAAACTTTTAGCAACGGCATACTCATCCATTGTTTTATGAAAATCAAGATGGTCTTGGGTTAAGTTTGTAAAGACTGCTACATCATAGTCACAGCCATGTACACGGCCCAATACAAGTGCATGTGACGATACTTCCATTACGGCTGTATCGACATATTCTTCGCGCATGCTTGCAAATAAACGTTGTAATGTGAGACTGTCGGGTGTGGTGTTTTTAGTTGTTTGAATCGTATCACCAATTTTTTGATACATTGTACCCACCAATCCTGTTACTTGGTTGACACTGCGTAATACATGTTCGATTAAATGCGTCACGGTTGTTTTACCATTCGTTCCTGTTACAGCAATCATCTTCATTGCTTGTGTGGGATGATTGAAAAAAGCACCTGCTAAAATTGCCATTGCACGGTTAGTGTCTTCAACAATAATGACTGGCACACGTGTTTCAGCCAACGGTTTTTGAGCTAAGATTGCAACGGCACCTCGTTCAATTGCTTTATCGACATAATCATGACCATCAACAGTATAGCCATCAATACAAATGAAAAGTGTGCCGGGAGTGACTAGACGACTGTCTTGTTGCATGTCTGTTATGTCAACGTCCTGCCCCTCATAGTTCGTTAATGGTAGCTGTTTCATCAGTTCAATCAATTTCATTTTATCATCGTCCCTTTCTTAAATCCCTACATTAATTATTGTCCCACTATCGTTCCAACGGCTTCATTAACAGCGGTTCTTTCAGTGGCAGCTGTCGTTTCTTCATCAGCTGTCGTTGACGGTTTCACATTGTATTTTTCTAACGTTTCCGCCGCTTTCATCTCTAACGTAATCTTTGTGTTCGCGTTGACTTTCTCACCAGCTTTAACACTTTGTTTAGCGACATAACCTGAACCATTAAAGGTTAAAGGGACTCCGCTTATTTCAGAAAACTTCAAGGCATCATTTTTTGACCAATTTGCCATATCTGGTATCGTAATGTTACCGTTTGTTAATAAAAGCACCCGTTGTTTCTCGAGAATTCCTTCACCTTTTTGTGGCAGTTGTTGCACTATTTTAGTCCCGTCTCCCACTACTGTGACAGATGCCTTCGATTCTTTCAAGGCTTTTTGTGCTTGAGTGATGGTTTGGTCAGTCAATTCTGGCATAACGACTGACTTAGCATTAATTGTCTTTTCTGGTTTAATATTTAAATATTGTAAACTCGTCTGCATTACCGGATTAAAAATCGATTTTATCACATCGGTACTCGATTGACCTTCTTGGATAATTGGTTTTTTAACGGTCACATACATAACAAGTTGTGGATCATCTGTTGGGGCAATGCCCATAAATGAATAAATATAATCGTTGGGACCTGTCATATAGCCTGAGCCATCGGTATTTGCGATTTGGGCAGTCCCCGTCTTTCCGGCCAGTTTGTAACCATCTAATTTATACATTGAACCCGTACCATCTTCAGCTTCGATAACAGAACGCAATTGTTCAAGTGTTTCGTTCGCTGTTTCTTTAGAAACAGGTGTTCCGACCTGAGTCGGCTTAGTGGTCGTGACTTTACCCGTCACGCCATCTTTTACTTCTTTAATGTAATATGGTTTCATCATTTTACCATCGTTAGCAATGGCACTAACACCTTGCATCATTTGCATGGCTGTCACGGTTGTTCCTTGACCGAATGATGTTGTGACACGTTCAATCGGGTAACGGTATAATATATCGCCACTCGCCTCATTGGCTAATCCACTACCCGTTGATTTACCTAATCCAAATTTTTCAAGTGACGACTTAAAATTACTCGTCCCAATCTTATCAAGTAAGTTAGCAAAAGCAACGTTTGAGGAAATAGCAACCCCTTCATTAAAACTAATTGTGCCCCATCCTTCACCATTGTTCCAGTCGTTGATTTTAATATCATCGACACTGTACGAACCTGATTTATATAAGGCGTTCGGATTGTATACGCCTTTTTGAATAGCAGTTGCCAGCGTGAAAATTTTCATAACTGAACCTGGCTCAAACGGTTCCTCTGCTACAAGGTTACGCCAAGACTTATCCAATCCTTCTCGTGTTTGCGCATTAAAGGTCGGACGTTGGCTCATAGCAACGATTTCACCTGTTTTAGGATTCATCACAACTGCCATCATTTCTTCTGGTGTGTATTTAGCTTGGGCCGCACTCATCCGTTCTTCCAATAAAGTCTGGATGCGCTTATTCAACGTTAAGGTTAACGTGTTACCATTTTCAGCTTTTTTAAGCACCTTGTCAGCGTTCGGTAAAATCAACCCTAAATTATCCTGACTATAGTTGATTGAACCATCCTTACCACTCAATTCATTTTCTTCACTCGCTTCAATTCCCATTTGACCGGTTTGAATCGTCTTGTAGCTATCGTTAACTTTAACTTCCTCATTTTTCACAATTCCCACCAAATTTGAAGCAAAAACACCGTTAGGATAAATCCGCTTATTTGTTTTAGTGAAAATAATACCTGGTAGCTTTTCTTTTTCTAAGGCCATCTTTGTGGCTGAGCTAATATTTTTACCTGCCGTACCAAACTCAACCTGGTACAATCTAGGATTATCTTCAACTTTATTTAAGGTTTTCAAAATATCGGCTTCCTTCATATCGATATACTTACTCAATACTTTCGCCGTTTTCACACGATCAACCACATGTTGTGGGTTATCTTTATCGATTGTGACACCTGGTGTCACAACCGCAACCATTGAATAACTGACGACATTTTCAGCAATGACTTCACCATTCGTATCTAAAATATTACCTCTTTGTGAGAACAATGTCTCTTTTTGCAAGTACTGTTGTGCCGCTTGAGCCGCGAGTGGCTTACCGTTAGCAATTCCGATAATTTCTAAATATAAAAAGCGACCTATCAGTATAATAAAAAACAAACCGAAAAGCACGCGTAAAATCACGGCGCCTTTTTTTCGGTTTTTCGTTAGTTTTTTCATTTAATATCCACAGCCTTAACGTTTGTTTCACTCGATTTAAGACCGCTTTTATTCGCCTCTTGATAGACACGGTCGTAACGACTTAATTCATCAACATTCGCTTTCAAATCGGCATTTGTTTGTTTTTGTTGCGTAATTTTATTCTCCTGCGTTTGAATGTGACTACTCAGCGTATAATTGTCCGCTTGCAGCGATAACATCCAAATCGATAAGAGAGCAGAAACTGTAAGTGTGACGGACACAAAGACATTTCTTACTTTGCGAAAGACACGTTGTTCGTAATTATCTACTGCTGTCTTCGTTATTGTTTGTTTTACTTCACGTTGTGGTTGCCGTTCGATTTGTCGCGCTGCCATATTTGCCATCTCACTCAGCTCCATTCTCTTTAGGTTCGTTAGTCTTTAAGACATTCTGCCACACGTAGTTTTGCTGAACGTGCGCGGTTATTCTGTTCTAATTCTTCATCCGACGGTAAAATCGGCTTGCGCGCAATAATTTTAATTTTTGGTTGGTACTCGGTTGGAATCACAGGCATATTACGAGGTACATGAGGGCCTTTAGCATAATCTTTTAAAATCAGCTTCGTGATACGGTCCTCTAGCGAGTGAAAAGTGATGACTGACACGCGACCACCAATGTTTAGTAAGTTGACCGCTTGATCTAGCGATGCTTCGACCGCCCCTAATTCATCATTAACGGCGATTCGGATGGCTTGGAATACCCGTTTCGCTGGATGACCACCTTTACGTCTCGCTGGTGCTGGAATCGCATCTTTAATCAATTCGACTAATTCACCCGTTGTTTCAATTCGTTTTTCCACTCGACGTTTTTCAATTAAACGAGCGACTTGTTTTGAAAATTTTTCTTCGCCATATTGGAAGAAAATACGCACTAATTTTTCATAAGGCCATTCGTTGACAACCACTTCGGCTGACAATGCTTGTTGCCGATCCATTCGCATATCTAACTTAGCATCTTGATGGTAGCTAAAACCACGTTCTGCTTCATCCAACTGTGGCGACGAGACACCTAAGTCATATAAAATACCATCGACTTTTTCAATCCCACGTTGTTGTAATTCTGTTTTTAAATCACGAAAATTTGCTTTAATCAAGGTGACTTGACCATCGTACTGCGCAAGTTTCAGCTTTGCATTGTCAATCGCTGTTTGATCTTGGTCAAACGCATACAGATGCCCTTTGCTGCTTAACTGCGACAATAAGTAGGCGCTATGTCCTGCACCACCTAATGTGCAATCGACATAAACACCAGCCGGTTTAATCGCCAAAGCATCTACTGTTTCATGTAATAAAACCGTTTCATGTTGAAACATATCTCCACCATCTTCTCTATAAATTAAAATCTGTCATTTGTTCTGCAATCTCACTAAACGACTCTTCTGCCCCCGCAAAGAACGCTTCCCATTCGGACTTAGCCCAAATCTCAATGCGATTCGATACACCGACTACCGTCGTTTCTTTCTCTATCAATGAATACGTCAGTAAATTCTGAGGTAGGTTAATACGTCCTTGCTTATCTAATTCACATTCGAGCGCTCCTGATAAGAAAAAGCGCGAAAAAGCACGTGCGTCTTTTTTAGTCATTGGTAATGCCTGTAGTTTCATCGTTACTTTTTCCCACTCGTGCATCGGATAAACAAAGAGACATTTATCCAAACCACGAGTGACAACGAAGTGATCACCTAATTGTTCACGAAACTTAGCCGGCATAATTAGTCGACCTTTTACATCGATATTATGAGCATATTCTCCCATAAACATAAGCGCACCTCATTTCTGCTTTAATTTTACCACATCCCCCCACTTTCCACCACTTAGAACCTAAAAAAAAAATAGCTTTTCACCTATTCAAAACCAGCTGTTCGTTTAACTAGTTTTTTTGAATCTTTTATCCTATAAAACAGCTTTTTAAAAATAGTTATTCTTAACGCACGTCTTTTCTATCAAAAAAAAGAAAGCACGTTTACACGTACTTTCTGCCAACCTCATTTCCGAAGTCAATAACTTCAGACAAATCCACAAAAAAAGCATCACTCACCTTTTTTAACTAAAAAACATTAGTACGATAGCAGACGAATAGGTCAAAGGTAATAGTATGAGTAGGATTTTAACATACCCTTTCAACACTTTTTTTTACATACAATTCTTTTTTTACAGCATTGAATACTAAAATATACACGACACCAACTACCAGATAAAACAGTAGACAATAAAGAAATAGTTGTTCGTTATCTTTCGCGTCGAACAAACAGAAACACGCAACAAGCAAACTGACAATCAACACATAGGATAAGAACGCTTTAACCCGTGCGCTTTTGATGAATATTTTCAGTACTACAAACAATATAATAGGCAACACAATTAAACCCACTGTCATTAAAGTCATTACCGACACCTCACTTATGCACATTGATCATCCGCTGATGACCTTTTAAATAAGTATACGACATATCATTTTGTTTTGCGAGAACGAAAAAAACCTCCCCAAGAGCCATGGTCTCTCGGAAAGGTTAATTAGCAAAAGTGGACGTTTCACCTTTGCGGTGTGTTGTATTATGCTTTCGCTTCTACAACTGTCACACCTTTATATTGTCCACATTCAGGACATACGCGGTGAGATAATTTTGATGCGCCACAGTTAGGGCATGCAGTCATACCTGGTACTTCTAACTTGAAGTGAGTACGACGCTTGTTTTTCTTAGCTTTTGAAGTTCTACGTGCTGGTACTGCCATTTTCAAACACCTCCTTAAATAAAAATTAAAGATTATTCATCTTTTTTAAAATAATCAGCTAAAGCTGCTAATCGAGGATCGCCCTTAGGCGCCTCAGCGTCTTCAGACTGTTGTTCCTGATTGTAATACTCTTCTTGTCCGATAACAACCCAACCCTTGCCCGCTTTTGATGCTTTTTTAGCATCCGTTGCGTACACTTGCATAGGAATATCAACGAGGACACATTCTTCTATAATCGGCATTAAATCTACCTGATTGTCAGTCATCTCATATACATCATCACTACCCGTAAACTCAGTTAAGTCTTTGACCATCATTTCGTTAAGTGTTAAGTCTAACGGATAAGGAACATCAACTAACGTACGCGCACACGGCAAAATAATTACCCCTGTAACTTTAAGAGAAATCATTACCTGCTCACGTTGAGCAACTAAGTGTCCTGACACATGGATTGAATTTGCCGAACGTACATCTTTATTTTTAGTATGCAAAATTGCAGTAAGATCTACCACTTCTTCAACGGGAAATCCAGCTCTGTTTTTTTTGTATTTGTAAAAAAAGACCATTTCAACATTTTTTATCACCTCTACATGGACAACAAGACCAATTATAGCGTTAAATCACATCATTTGTCAACCTTATTATCTTTAAAGACCGTTATTCATTGATTCATTTTTCTTTTAACACTTTTTTTTTGTTATGATAATGATTATATAACAGAAATGTGCGAAAGGATTGATGTTATGAAAGCTGTTGGAATCATTGCCGAATTTAACCCATTCCACAATGGGCACCGTTTCATTTTAAACCATGCGAAGCATAAATCACAAGCAGAAGTTTTAATTGTTGTCATGAGTGGCAACTTTTTACAGCGGGGCGAACCCGCTCTCATTAATAAATGGCGCCGGACGCAAGCCGCCTTAGCTAACGGTGCTGATCTCGTGATTGAATTACCTTTCACTGCCGCAACTGAATCGGCCGAAAATTTCGCCCGTGGTGGCGTTCAACTATTACACGACCTTCATTGCGACACCCTTTGTTTTGGGACTGAAGACGGCGATTCTATACCATACGAAGCTTTAGCTGTCTTTTATCAACAGGAGACAGCCCGTTTTGACGATCTTATTCAAGAACGTCTAGCCGAACACTATACGTATCCAAACGCACTCACAGCCGCTTGGGAAGCCTTAACACACGACACCTGGCCTAATATCAATTTTCGCCAGCCGAATATCCTGCTCGGTTTACAATATGCCATTGCCAATCAACTTGGTAATCACCCCATGCAATTATTACCACTCAATCGCATTGGCGCCCAACACAGTGATGAGCATATCGCGCACGAGGCCTTTGCGAGTGGAACGGCGATTCGTTCGCGTGTGCTTGAAGGCCATGACATCACCGCCTTTATCCCGGAAAACACACAACAACTCGTTACAGAAGCAACCAAACATACTTGGGCGGACTACTGGCCCCTGCTCCACTACCAATTATTGTTACAATCACCCGCACAACTTAGTTTGTACCACGGGATTAGTGAAGGAATCGAATACCGCCTCATCAACGCAGCCAAAAAAGCGAATTCCTTTAGCGAATGGCTCTCTTTAGTCAAAACAAAACGCTATACTGTCAATCGCATTCAACGAATGGCACTCAACATCCTCATGCAACATACTGAAGCTGACTTTCAACTGCAACAACAAAAAACATACCATCATTTGCTCGGCATGAGCACAACTGGACAAGCTTACTTAAAACAATCTAAAAAAACACGTTCATTCCCTGTAGTAGCAACTTTTTCTAAAGCACCACCTGGATACACGTTTGTTGACGAAAAGGCAACAGCGCTCTATCAGCTGCCATTTAAGAAAGTCTCCGCCAACGACTATACTCATCCTCCGATAAGGATTGAGCTATAACACTTCATCCACACAGTCATTGTTAAAAATAATAAAACGAATGCGCTGTCGAAAGTGATCGAAAGCGCATTCGTTTTATTGAGGTTACTCTTTTTTTATTGGTAATTTTTGCAGTGTGACAATCGCATCATTAAGTGATTTAACTGGAATAATCGTCATCGACGTATCAATCGCCTTCGCAACTTTAAGTGCGTCGTCATAATTCGAGTGAACTGATGAATCGGCCTTCTTCATGTCAGCGGTAATTTCATCATCGGGCGCTAAGAAATAATCCTTGCCCGCTTTAGCAGCCGTCACAATCTTTTCCTCTATTCCTCCGATACGTCCAATTGTACCATCTGCTTCAATTGTACCAGTGCCGGCAATCTCATAGCCACGCGTTAAATCTTCCGCCGCAAGACTACTATAGATTTCGAGCGAAAACATAAACCCGGCCGATGGTCCACCGATTTTTTCAGTGTGAACCGTAACCTTCGGCGTTGTCTTAACTTCTTTATCATCAACTAAGGTAATACCAATTCCTACTTTGCCTTTTTTGTCGATGTCAATTAATTTCACCTGACCGCTACGTTGAGACATTTCGCCTGCTTTAGTATACGTCAAACTGACCGATGAACCTTTTTTGCGCGAGCCGACATATGCTATAAATTCATCCGATGATTTAAATTGCTTACCATCGATGGCATGAATCGTGTCACCAGCTGCCAACAGTTTTTTTGCATCACTCTGATCGACTAACGATAAGACAAACACACCGTTATATTTCGCCTCTGCTTTGAGTCCAGCCTGCTTAAAAGCCGCTTCGACTGCATTGTTTTTAGCACTATTCATGTAATACATTTGACGAACATTAAATTGGGCATCCGTTTCACCTTCGGCGCGCAATTCGCTCGCTTTGTCGATTTCTTGATATTTCATTAACGAGGCAATGAGCAACGTCACCGGAGTTGCATGCTGTAAACCAATCGTCGTCAAACTAAAACTCCCTGTTTTGTTAGCGTGTTTGCCGGCGACACTAATCAACGGTTCTAATTTTTCAGTCGTACCTGGCTTCGTAATATAATACGGCACTGGGATAAAAATTAACCCTAATAGCAGCAAGGTAATAATGACTGTAAGTAGTTTCTGCAATGTTTTATTCATGCGCTACCCCTGCCCGAACTTTTGTGCCACGTCAATCGCCACAAAGTCTGGCACAAACTGTTGCACCGAACGACCGTATCGCGCGATTTCTTTTACAATTGAAGAACTAATCACTTCATGTTGTGGGCGCGCCATCAAAAAGACAGTCTCGATTTCAGGTGCCAGTTCGGCATTCATAGTCGCAATCGGCCACTCATAATTGTAATCGGTTGTGTTACGAATCCCCCTAACAAAACTATCCGCTTTAACAGTCCGGGCAAAATCAACTGCTAATCCCTCAGAATGAGTAACAATCACAGAGGTATCATTAGCAAAGGCTTGTGTGAGATGGTTGAGACGCTCATCAAGACTAAAAAGAGTCTGCTTCGCCTGATTAACCATAATCACGACGTACACACAATCAAACAATCGACTTGCACGCTCGACAATTTCAAGATGACCATTTGTTAACGGATCAAACGATCCGGCATAAACAGCAGTTGACATCGTTCATCACTCTCCTACTTCATAAAAGCTCAAACTAGTAATACCATATAACGCTTGTTTAAAGCGACTAAAACCACCAATCACATCCGGGAGCTCATAAGTTTTTTCATGTTCTACCACAATGATTGACTGCTCAGACACTAATTTTAACGTTTCAATTTTATTCAATAACGCTTCCATTTGATGAAAACGATAAGGCGGATCCAAAAAGATTAACTTGAAGGTATCGCCCGATTGGGCCAATTGATCAATCGTTCGCAACGCCTCACCTTTCTTAATAACTGCTTGTTTTTCTAAATGACATTTTGCGACATTCTCGGTAATAATTTTAATCGCTGGCGCGGCTTGATCAACAAAGACTGTTTCATCAATCCCCCGACTCAGCGCCTCAATTCCAAGACCACCACTGCCCGCAAAGAGATCCAATGCTTTTCCGCCATCAAAATAAGGGCCAATGATATTGAACATTGACTCCTTAATTTTATCGGTTGTCGGGCGTGTTTTATCACCTGGTACGGCTTTCAATTGGTGGTTTCTAACTGTTCCTGCTACAACTCTCATCATTATGCTCCTTTATTGTTCACTTCGTTAGAGTGAGTGATACTCTAATTCGACATTTGGATTTTCAATCGTCGTATAGGTTGTCTTTATAAATGGACGTTGCGAAACTTCCACTTTTTTAACCCAATTCAACGTTTTTAATTTAGCAACGACACCCTCAACATCATCACAATTACAGTAAACAACACCGTACTTCATTCGACGTGATGTATATTGCAAGTGACCGTAACGACGTAATGTTTTTAACTGTTTAAAATGATGACCCCAAACAACAATCCCTTGTCGTTCAATTGGTGTAAATGTCATAAATTCCCTCCTCTTAACCTACTGAGCAACCACAGCCGCCTCCGGTACTACAGCCACCGCCATGACGACGTTTCCCTTCGAAAAACGGATTGCCCACAGGCACTTTTACTTGTTCTGATACACTTTCGCCGATGAGGATACCCACTTGGTCCAATAATGATTGTACGCCCATTTCGGCTTGACGAAAAGTCATGATGACTTCATCCATGTCTAACTCTCACTTCAATCGACGTGTTTCCCGGTTAATCTCTTTGTACTCGGGATGATAACGTCCAAATCGTTGCACTTCATCGAATCGCTCTTTCATTGTTGCAAAAGCTTTTATTTTTTCTTGCGTTACTGGTGTCGTCATTAATTGTCTTTTGGCAGAATGGTATTCTGACATCGCTTCTGATTGATTGATCATCTCAGCAAGTTCGTCTGCTAAATCAAGCACTTCAATCGTTTGATAGGTTGCAAACATCTAACCACCCTTTCTTATAATACTCTCTTAATTATACTGCTTTATGAAGGGTCTGTCACTTCCGCTACATAGCCAATGATTTGCGTTGTATAAAACTGAAAGCTTCCGACCCCCATAACGTTCGCATTCTCTAGCTCCAACGTTTGACGATGACTAGCTGAACTTAACCACGCGGCAAAGGTCGCGGCACCATCGACGTAATTAGCCGCAATATTTTCTTCAACTTCCTCAAATACGAGTTCAGAGACGGTCATCCGTTTTGCTAAATCACCCTTTGTAGCAGAATCATGGCTAAAAAATTCATTCTCGTGCATGTCCTTACTATGAGCACTTGCCGCCTGCCCAATTTTTTTGTTTTCAACTAACGTACTCAAGCCCCGTTTCGTCCGATAAATATTAGTTAAATCAACAATATCGCTGTTCATCCCTGCATTAATTTGACGCCATTTTTCATCAGATAATTTAGGTACCTCATAAAGTTCCCCTTCATAAACTGATTCATAAGGATGCAGTTTCACTAACGTATCGCTATCCATAAATGAGACTGCGAATAACTCACGTGCGTTCGAATCAATCGTCAACTGGGCATAGCGATTGGGTGCAAGTTTAATTAAAGGGCGCGTATAAAGGTCGTCTTCCGATAAACTCAATTGATATTTCCCATAGCTTGAATTAACAATGATTTCAGATTCCATCGCATAGCGATTCATGATTGTCTCAACTGGCATCCCAATTTCAAAGGGATTAATTTCTAGCTTATTACCGACTACATTGATTCGAACAACACGATCTGCTAATACACCAACCGTCATGTAACCTTGCACACCTTTGGTAAATACGTATTCCTCATATTCGTAAGCCGTTTGTTCCACCCGATCTGCCTTACCATATTTTTTTTTCAATCGTCGCGTAAGGCTTGCCAATATATTTTGCAATACTCTTATCTTCGTCGTATTTCAGTGCCGTTTCTTTCGAGGCTACTTTCATTTTCAAATCACCTTGTTTCGCATCATACGTTTGAAATAAGGCAGTACTTTTATCCTTTGTGTATAAAGGAGAAGTATAGGCAATTAACATAAAAAGCACGACTAACAATAACACTTTTAAAATACTTTTCATTTTTCCCCTCTCCATCAAAAAAGATATTAACAGTAACAACGAAACGTTACTGTTAATATCTTGAGACTGAAGATAAACGCTGTACTAGGTCGTTACGACTTGCTCGCTCGGGATTACGTACCATCAATACGCGCACCGTCACTCGCTCGTCGTTCCTACTATAACACCGTTTCTTTTCAGTCAAGTCATTTTGTACACAAAGTCACTGTAATAGCATTACAAAGAAAATGAAGTCTGTTTAGACTTTGTCTACATTCTGAGATATTAACAGTAACAACGAAACGTTACTGTTAATATCTTATCGTCTTTCTTGAATTCATGCAATCATCAACTGTGCTTACACAAAAGGTGCTAACACCATCATCGCCACAAATAAAATCATTAGATAGCTTAATGAGAAGAAAAACATTGATTTTGCCCATTGATCTGGATCGGCGGTTTTATAGCCGCGTAACCCGAGCACAAGCCACGCAATATTCATAATTGTCGCTAACACAACATAGATTATACCGAAATCAAACATGAAGAATGGTAACACGGTTAAAAAGCCCACCCAGAGAAGGATGCTTTTACGCCCTCGTTCTACACCTTTAACAACTGGCAGCATCGGAATACCTGCAGCTGCATAATCAGCACGACGACGGATGGCAATTGCATAAAAATGCGGTGGTTGCCAACAAAACATGAATAAAAAGAGCATGATTGCTGGTAATTCTAACGTTGGCGCAATTGCAAACCAACCAATTAGCGGTGGTACTGCACCTGAAAACGAACCGATAATCGTATTTGAAACAAGGTTTCGTTTCGCCCACATCGTGTAGACAACGTTATATAAAAACACACCTGCTAAACCAGTAATACCGGTCATCGGATTAATCATGAACAGCAACACTTCACCGACAACGGTTAAAGCAATAAAGGCTACAAGTGTCATTTTCGGACTAATTCGCCCCGTAATTGTCGGCCGTGTTTTTGTTCGCTCCATTTTTTTATCGATGTCACGATCGTAGTAATTGTTCCAACAGCCTGCTCCCGCAATAATCGCCGCCGTACCGATTACAAGCATAATAACGGTCACTATGTTTTGTAAAAAGGGTGTGTTCGTATATTGGAAAGCAATCCACATCCCTGCAAAGGCAGCAATCGTATTCGAATCAACGATGCCCATTTTTACAAGCCCCGTCAAATCATTGATTGTAACGCGTGACGTTGCTTTGTTTGTTTCAAGACTTTTTTCTGTCATATTATAAACCCCTTACCTTCTTTTTTCCTAAAAAAACTCTTATATCAATATACCATATTTCACATAATATACACCAACTAATTGTTTAGTCATATTTCAGACACATTTATTCAAATTGCCAAAATGACCTCTTGGGTGTTTAGCGATTATAAGGTAAAATTAGAAGTGATTGTATTAAAGAAAGTGGGGTTCTCTTACACATGACTAAGTTTTTAAAAATTCTCTCAATAGTAACAATCGTCTTAATGACTGTTGTGGTGTTCGGTGGTGCTCTCGTAACAAAAACAGGCTCCGCCGATGGCTGTGGCGCTACATGGCCCTTATGTAACGGACAACTCGTTAATTTAACCGATGTCACCATCGAAAAATTAATTGAAGTGTTCCACCGTCTTTCAACGGGACTAGCCTCTATTTTCGTGATTGCACTTGCCATTTTCTCATGGCGCTATATTAAAGGACGTGCCGAAACAAAGGTTATTGCCATTATTTCAGTTGTTTTTTTAGTTTTACAAGCAATCATGGGTGCGATGGCAGTCGTTTGGAGTCAAAATGCCGTTATTATGGCATTGCATTTCGGAATTTCAATCATCTCATACGCTTCCATCGTGATGCTTGCCTTGTTCATCTTTGAAATCGACCTTAAGTTCGATGCCAAGTCGGTTAAAATGACCAAGAAATTACGCTACAGTATTTATTACTTGTTGCTTTTTACGTACATCGCAATTTACACCGGCGCCTTAGTGCGGCACATGGATGCCAGCTTAGCGCTACCGTCCTTCATGTTTGAAGATGGTAAATTTGTCATGCCGACAACAACGCCACAATTCGTGCAGTTATTACATCGAGCAGCAGCCTTCGTCTTGGCGGTTTGGATTGCTTGGCTTGCTTGGTACACATCGAAGCACTACAGCCATTCCAAAGTATTACGTGGCTGTTCATCACTCCTTGTACTCCTCGTTGTAATTCAAATCATTTTAGGGATTGCTACTGTTGACTCAAACGTCAACCTCTACATTGCCTTAATGCATTCCTTAACCATCACGATTATCTTTGCCGTCTTGAGCTACTTAGCATTGATCGCATTCCGTAGTGGTCGACGTAGCAACAACAATTAATATGCCCTATCAAAAGAGCCTGTCCAACCGTTTGGTTGGACAGGCTCTTTTGACATTTCGGTTAATCTAATTCAATCAGCAAATCAGCGGTTTCAATTGCATCACCGACTCCGATGTACACTTGTTTAATCGTGCTATCGTATGGCGCTTGAATCGTTGTTTCCATCTTCATTGCTTCTGTCACTAAGATTGGTTGGCCTTTTTCGACCTTATCGCCTTTAGCGACTAATACTTGCAGAACGCTCCCTGGCATTGTCGCACCAACGTGACCACGAACAGATGGTTCGATTTTACGACGTGTCGCAATCGTACTCGTAACGTTATTATCTTTAATTGTTACCTCACGTGGTTGACCATTTAATTCAAAGTAGAAGACACGCGTACCATCTGGCATTGCTTGTGAAATCGAGTTCAATTTAATGTTCAACGATTTACCGCGTTGAATTTCAACTTCAATTTGTTCTCCTAAACGCATCCCTTTAAAGAAGGTTGGCGTATCTAGTTTTGTTAAATCACCAAATTGATCGACCATTTTTGTATACTCAACAAATACTTTTGGATACAGTACATACGAAATAATTTCTTGTTCAGACGGTTCATAACCAATTAAGGCTGCTAATTCAGCCTTCACATCGTCAAAGTTGATTGGATCAAGCAAGGTGCCTGGTCGTACTGTAATTGGTTCACGATCTTTTAAAATTACCAATTGTAGTTTTTCTGGGAACCCTTGGTAAGGTTGACCTAATTGTCCTTCGAAGAACGAAATAACTGACTCTGGGAAATCAAGTGTCAAACCTTTTTCGTAAATATTTTCTTCATCTAGTTCATTTTGCACCATGAACAATGCCATGTCGCCAACTACTTTAGAAGATGGTGTCACTTTAATAATATCGCCGAACAACACATTGACTTTCATGTACATCGTTTTAACTTCTTCCCAACGATCGCCTAAACCAACAGCGCGTGATTGTTGTTGTAAGTTAGAGTATTGTCCACCTGGCATTTCATGGTCGTAAACTTCTGTTTGCGGTGCGTTTAAGCCGTTTTCGAAATCAGTATAGTAACGACGGACATCTTCCCAATAACGGTTAATGGCTTGTGAATTTTCTGGATTTAAGTTTGGTGTCCGACTGCTATTTACCTGACCGTAGAACAATGTGGTCATGCTTGGTTGTGACGTAGAGCTTGACATTGCGCTCGTCGCAACATCAACAATATCAACGCCTGCACTGATGGCGGCAGCATATGTATAGTTCCCATTACCGCTCGAATCATGCGTATGCAAGTGAATTGGAACGTCAACTGTTTCCTTCAGTTCACTAATTAAGCGATAAGCTGCCTGTGGTTTCAAGATACCTGCCATGTCTTTAATCGCGATAATGTCTGTTCCGACTGACACAAGGTCCTTCGCTAAGTTTTTATAGTAATCAATGTTATATTTCGGACGGTTTTCATCTAAAATATCACCCGCATAACAAATCGTTGCTTCAACTAGTTTGTTAGCATCTTTGGTCGCTTCAATCGCTGTTTCCATATTGGGAATCCAGTTGAGACTATCGAAAATACGGAACACATCAATGCCGGCCTCAGCTGATTGTTTAACGAATTCGCGCACCACATTATCAGGGTAGTTTTTATAGCCCACTGCATTAGCGCCACGCAATAACATTTGGAACAATACGTTCGGTACTTGCTTACGCATTGTTTCCAATCGCTTCCAAGGGTTTTCATTTAAGAAACGGTAAGCGACATCAAACGTAGCCCCGCCCCACATTTCGTAAGAGAACATATTAGGTAATAAGCGTGCCATTGCCGGTGCAATCGCTGTAATGTCCTTAGAACGCACACGAGTCGCCAATAACGATTGATGTGCGTCACGCAACGTTGTATCTGTTAACAATACTTCTTCACGAGATTTAATCCAATCGACAACCGCTTGTGGTCCACCCTGTTCTAAAATTTGTTTTGTACCCGCTGGTGGCGGTGTCTGTAAATCAATTTTAGGATAGCGAACTGTATCAAATAATTCTTTTTCTTTATGATCAATCCCAGGGAAGCCGTTAACGGTTACGTTGCCAATGTAGCGTAATGTTTTGCTGCCACGGTCACGTAATTGTGGAAATTCAAACAGTTCTGGTGTCGTATCAATAAACGACGTATTGTAGTTCCCTGTAATAAAGTTTGGATGCTCAACAACATTTTTTAAGAAGAGGATATTCGTTTTAACACCACGGATACGGAACTCTCGTAAGTTACGTTCCATTTTACGAGCCGCTTGTTCTAACGTCATCCCCCATGTACACACTTTAACGAGCAATGAATCGTAGTAAGGCGTGATTTTGGTTCCTTGGAAACCACTACCCGCATCTAAACGTACACCAAAACCACCCGGTGAACGGTACGTATTAATGACACCTGTGTCTGGCATAAAGTTGTTTAACGGATCTTCAGTCGTCACACGACATTGAATCGCTGAACCATTAATGCGAATGTTTGCTTGTGTCGGTACGCCAACTTCAGAATCAAAAATATTATAGCCATCTGCCACATATAATTGCGTTTGAACAATATCAATCCCTGTGATTAATTCCGTAATTGTATGCTCAACCTGCACGCGCGGGTTAACTTCGATAAAGTAAAACCCTTCATCTGAAACTAAGAATTCAACTGTACCAGCATTGACGTAATCAACATTCTTCATTAATTTAACTGCTGCATCACAAATTTCAGCACGACGTTCATCGCTTAATGTCGCACATGGCGCAACTTCAACTACTTTTTGATGACGACGTTGTACGGAACAGTCACGTTCGAATAAATGCACAATGTTGCCATGATCATCACCAAAGATTTGCACTTCGATATGTTTTGGATTCAGGATACATTTTTCAACGTATAACTCATCGCTACCAAAAGCTGCCTTTGCCTCTGAAGCCGCCCGTTCATAGCCGTCCTTCACTTCTTTTTCATTATTAACGATACGCATTCCACGACCACCACCGCCAAGAGCGGCTTTAACCATAATCGGATAACCGACTTTTTCAGCAAATGCTTTTACTTCATCAAGTGATGAAACAGAACCATTCGTGCCTGGAATAACAGGAATACCTGCGAGTAACGCTTGTTCTTTCGCTTTAATTTTATCACCGAACATATTCAAATGTTTTGGCTGTGGTCCAACAAACTTAATACCTTCTTCTTCACAGCGTGTTACAAACTCTAGGTTTTCTGACAAAAAGCCGTAACCAGGGTGGATTGCATCTGCACCCACTTCTTTGGCAATTCGTAAAATATCTTCAATATCTAAATAAGCATCGATTGGTTTTTTACCTTCACCTACTAAATAGGATTCGTCTGCTTTGAAACGATGGAGTGATGCTGCATCCTCTTTCGAATATACCGCAACGGTTTTTATATTTAATTCATTACAAGCACGTAATATACGGATAGCAATTTCCCCTCGGTTTGCTACGAGAACTTTGTGAATGTTTTTCATAATTACCCTCCTAGTATGTTTGAAACTTATCTTTATATTATAGTATTACTTTAATGTAATTGTAAAATATTTTTTCGCTATCAATGCTAATACTTTCGGTTTTTTTTACATTCCAACCGTTATTCACTACAAAAATACGTGTATTCGTTATTTTTAAGCAAAAAAAAAACGAACATATTCTCGTATGAACAAGAATATATCCGTCAAAAGCAAGCGATGTTCTCATCGTTATAGCTCTAATCGTTTCCGTTTGTTTTTCATACTAATATTAGCGACAATCCCCAACGGAATTAAAATCGACAGCAGTGATGAACCCCCTGCACTAATAAACGGCAATGCGACCCCCGTTAACGGCATCAAACCTGTTGCACCACCGAGATTAACGGCTGACTGGATAAAAATCCAGCTCGCCATCCCATAGCAGATTAGGGTTGCAAAACCGTCTTCAGCTTCAGAACCAATCCGTAAACACCGAAAAATCAAATACCCCAGACCGAGAATAACGAAGGCGACCCCGATAAACCCTAATTCTTCGGCAATGACAGCAATAATAAAATCGGTGTGTGCCTCAGGTAAATAACCTAACTTTTGAACACTGTTGCCAAGCCCTTGTCCAAAAAAAACCACCCGAACCAATCGCATAGTATGAGTTAATCACTTGATGCCCCGTCGTATCTGAATACTTAAACGGATCAGAAAAACTAATTAACCGGTTGGCTCGATTTTTCCCGAGGACACTAATGAAAATGTGTGGCACATAGATTACGAGTGTAAAAACAACAGCCACTAACCCTAACAAGACGCCATATATATTAACCAACCTTCTCATATCAATACCCGAACCCGCGATGGTGAATAAGATAATACCTAAGTATAAAATTGACATACCGACATCAGGCTCTGCCCCCACCAATATTAAAAAGCCACTAAAAATATATAACGGTTTAATCAACTCTTGATTCGTTAACGCATAATCCTCATTTTTAGTACTGTATATTCGCGCAACATATAATACGAGCGCAATTTTACAAAATTCAGCAGGCTGAATCCCAAATAACCAACTTTTAGACCCATTAATATCTTCGGCAAAAATCAATACCATCAATAGTGAAAGCAAGGCAATTCCGACCATCCACATTGATATTTTCGCTTGCTTGAAAAAGCGATAATTAAAAAAGGCAAAGAAGAAAAAGACGAAAAAACCTAAACAAGCAAATTTTATTTGCTTCGCAAAAAAATAATAGGGCGATACGTCTTTTTCAATTGAGATTGTCAAACTTGAGCTATAAACCATGATACAACCAAAGATAACCAGGGCTGTAATGGCGATTAATAGGCCGTAATCAAACGATTTCATATTTCTTAAGAGTCTTGTTTTGACAGTATTAGCCATGATGTTTCTTCCAATCTGGTGATATCACAAATAAAAATAGAGCGTAGTACACTCTATTTTATCGTTTTTTTATTCGTTCAGTGAAGGGTCACCTGTTATTTTTTCAACGTTACCGATTCATGTAAGTTGGCCAATTGACGTTCAAGTGTCATCATGATTTCACGACCAACACTAGCTTCAATCAAACCAAGTCTGACTGCAAAATTAATTTCACGCGAAAGACCGTACATCTGTGTATCAAGTACCTCTTCATAGGCTGGACATTGTGGTAATGTTAAATTATCCATCTGCACCTTAATCAATTTCCAAATCCGGTTTGCATCTGTTTTTAATGCTTCATATGCTGCATGTTTCATTTCTTTTCCATTCATCATTCGCCACGTCCTTCACTTTTACTAAAGTTCCCTACGATCCTGTTATTTTAGTATAGCATGTTAAAAATAGTGGCGCAATTACTATCCCACTTTCACTCCTTCACGAACATCATTTTTTGAATTTTTGTCGGTTTTTGTTATACTATAAGTTATACGAGGTGATTTTAATGAAAGTAAAATGTATTTTATGTGATGGCAAACAAGAAATTAATGACCAAAGCATCGAAGCTAAAAAAAATTCGTAACCATCCACTGTATTTATATACTTGCCCCGCTTGCTCAAAACGTGTCACACAACAAACGTTAATTCGGATTAACTCAAAAAACTATGATCCGCATCGTCCTAAGAGCGAGTCGTTTTACCGTTTATAAAGCTGAACCACATCCATTTAAGGATGTGGTTTTTTGACACATAAAAACCCTTGAAGAATATTCTTCAAGGGTTTTTAAACGATTCGCTTATTTAGATTTTTTTTTGTGCTTTTTCGCGTTCGTTTTTGTTTAAGATTTTTTTTACGTAAACGGATTGATTCTGGAGTTACTTCACAGTACTCATCATCAGCTAAGAATTCTAATGATTCTTCAAGCGTTAATTTACGCGGTGTTTTGATAACGTTAGTTTGATCTTTGTTAGCAGAACGAACGTTAGTCATTTGTTTTTGGCGAACGATGTTAACAGTGATATCTCCGTCTCGAGCGTTTTGACCAACAACCATACCTTCATAAATTTCAGTACCTGGTTCTACGAAAATAGTCCCACGGTCTTCAACTTGCATGATACCGTAAGTCGTAGCTTTACCAGTTTCCATAGAAACAAGTGCACCAATACGACGTCCACCTACATAACCTTTTTGTACAGGTTGGTAGCTGTCATAAGTATGGTTGATGATACCATAACCACGAGTTAATGACATGAACTCAGTTGTGTAACCAATTAAACCTCGTGAAGGAACAAGGAATTGTAAACGAACTTGTCCGCTACCGTTGTTTTCCATGTTTTTCATTTCACCTTTACGAGAAGATAATGATTCAATTACGCCACCCATGTATTCTTCAGGAACGTCAACTTGAACATCTTCGTAAGGCTCACATTTTTTACCGTCGATTTCACGAACGATAACTTCTGCTTTAGAAACTTGTAATTCGAAACCTTCACGACGTAAGTTTTCGATAAGAATTGACAAGTGTAACTCTCCACGACCAGAAACGATCCATGCATCAGGTGTTTCAGTAGGTTCTACACGTAAAGAAACATCTGTTTGTAATTCAGATAATAAACGTTCTTCAATTTTACGTGAAGTAACGTATTTACCTTCACGACCAGCAAATGGTGAGTTGTTAGTAACAAACTTCATTTGAAGTGTTGGTTCATCAATACGAAGAACTGGTAAAGCATCTAATTGGTTTTGAGGAGTAACAGTTTCACCTACGAAAATGTCTTCCATACCAGAAACGGCAATTAAATCACCAGCTTTAGCTTCTTGAATTTCAACACGTTTAAGACCAAGGAAACCAAATAATTTAGTTACACGGAAGTTTTTAACTGTACCGTCTAATTTAATTAATGATACCGATTGTCCAACTGACATTGTTCCACGGAAAACACGTCCGATACCAATACGACCAACATAATCGTTGTAATCAAGTAAAGATACTTGGAATTGTAATGGTTCATCAGAGTTATCTTCAGGAGCAGGAATTGTATTAACGATTAAGTCAAATACAGGATCCATTGTTGATTCTTGATCAGCAGGATCAGAACTAATTGAGCTTGTTCCGTTAAGAGCTGATGTGTAAACAACTGGGAATTCTAATTGAGAATCATCTGCACCTAATTCGATGAATAATTCTAAAACTTCATCAACAACTTCTTCTGGACGTGCTGAAGGGCGGTCAATTTTGTTTACTACAACGATTGGTGTTAATTTTTGCTCAAGCGCTTTTTTCAATACGAAGCGCGTTTGTGGCATTGTTCCTTCGTAAGCATCAACGATTAAACAAACACCATCTACCATTTTCATGATACGTTCAACTTCACCACCGAAATCGGCATGTCCAGGTGTATCCATGATGTTGATATGAGTCCCTTTATAGTTGATTGCTGTGTTTTTAGCTAAGATTGTGATACCACGCTCTTTTTCGATAGCGTTGCTATCCATTGCGCGTTCTTCCACTTGTTCGTGGTCGTTATAAGTACCTGATTGTTTTAATAATTCATCGACGATAGTTGTTTTACCATGATCGACATGGGCGATAATTGCAACGTTTCTTAAATCTGTACGTTTTGTCATTTTTTTCCGTTCACTCCTACTTCTATTCGATTCTATACTCTTGCCAAAAGTGGCATTTTATAGTCTTTATATAGCACTTTAAAAAAAATCTTTTTACACAATTAAAAATTATAGCACAAGTTAAGTCATTTGACTAATATGTTTTTTTAATTTTTCATAATAAAATCATGTAAAAGTGTCTCATGCACTTGTTCAGAGGCAATCAACAGTGAACCTGACTTTAACACATTTATTTCAGTGCCGTCAATCCGACTGATTTTCAAGCCCAGTTCATTGGCCATGATAAACCCGGCAGCAATATCCCAAGGCATCAAGTGTCGTGATAGATAGGCATCCGCTCGGCCCGTAATAACTGCGGCCATTTCGAGTGATGCCACACCGTAGAGACGAACACTTCGTGCTTGAGCCCCTGCTGTGGCCAAACCAAGATAGTTAGCAGCAATAATACCAAAATTCATAATTAAGGTGCTCTCTGCTAACGAAGGATTGGGTCGTCGTCGTTCGACCTGAACACCATCAACAAATACACCTTCACCAACCTTACAACTATACAACGTTCGACGCTCAACATCAAATATATACGCCAGTTGGCCGACACCATCCTCAAAAATAGCCAGTGAAATGGCATAATCAGCCTGTTGTTGGATAAAATTTAATGTCCCATCAATGGGATCAAGAATCCAAGTCACACCGCTAAATGTTTGGTGCTTATGGGTTGGGTCTTCTTCTGCCACCAACTGATGGGTCGGATAAAATGTCGCTAGCTTGTCCGCAAAAAAAACTTCAATTTGTTGATCAACAGTCGTTACCAAGTCAGTCGGACCGGTTTTTTGTGACACCTGATAACGTGCCATTTTAAGTTCTGTTTGAATTAAATCGGCGGCTTCATTAAGCCATTGGCGCACGGAACGATCGATTTCAAGTTGTTCAATCATCGTGTCACCTCCTCCTTTTTATTTTACCATAAACGCGATTTGCGAAACATATCACATTGTGATTAAACTAAAACACTTGCGATAACACTTTTAGGACGGACCGTGCTATCATTTTTTGCCAAATCAGCTATAATAGAAAGGACAGAAAGCTTTATATAAGGAGGAACAACAATGACATTTAACGGCTTTTTAAGCGATGATTTTACACAGATGACTTCACCCACGCTCGAAGGACGGATGCATTTTTTACGTGAAACCATCCAACCCAAATTTTATGAACTCGGTGGCTCTTTAACCGACTTTTTAAGTGTCTCGCTCGGAAATGAAATGTACCTCCATGTCGCTAAACACTTACGCCGTTCAGTTAACCCACCAGATAGTACTTGGTTAGGGATTTGTCACAGTAAGCGCGGCTATAAAAAACACCCGCATTTTCAAGTCGGCATTTGGAAGGATTATATTTTCCTCTACCTTTCATATATTTATGAAACAGAAAACCGCACCGCTATTTCTGATGCCTTTTTAGAAAATAATGAGCTCTTCGCTGCTTTACCTGCTGACTTTGTTATTTCACCAGACCATACTGAGAATCGTTATTTACCACTAACAGAGGCTAATTTGGCTGCCACTTTGACGCGTTTTAAAACCGTTAAAAAGGGTGAATTTTTAGTCGGAAAAGTACTTTTAAAAGACAACCCACTCCTCGCTGACCCTGTGGCGCTTGAAAAAGAAATCGAAGCAACCTTTACAGCCATGCTCCCGCTTTATAAATTATCGATGTCTATCTAAGCGCTTTCAATGATTGCACGTTGATATATCTTGATTTGTTAGCTATACTTATAAGGTTGAATCTCTTTTGAAAGGAGCCTGTCACTATGAAAAATGCAAGCACGCCGAAAGAACCAGATCCCCTGTCTGAGCAGCAGGATTGGAATAGGAATTGTCCAACTAGCTTTAGCAGGCTCTTGAACTAAGTCGTTTCTGGTTCTGCCTTCCCAATAATAGTACGTAAAAATGAGGAGGTTATTAACATGCTACAAATCTTCAAAACCGATATGAATACCGGCAAATTAATTGAACTCGATGAGATTGAAAATCACTGTTGGGTCAATTTGATTAATCCAACGACGGAAGAAATCAACCACATTGTTGAACACACGAACGTGCCGGTTGAATTTATCCGCGATCCCCTCGATAACGATGAAAGTTCACGGATTGAACGTGAGGATGATAACGTCCTTATCATTGCCGATTTCCCGATTGAAAATACGGATGATGATGTCAGTTCAATTTCGTTTGAAACAATGCCCTTGGGGATTATTATTACGAATAAAGTTTTCATCACTGTTTGTTCAGAAAATTCACCGATTTTACAATCGTTCATCCACCAAAAGGTACGTAATTTTTATACTAATATGAAAACACGGTTTGCCTTGCAAATCTTATATTTAATCTCAACCAGTTATCTGCGTTTGTTAAAACGACTTAATCGTCATTCTGATCGGATTGAAAAAGAATTACACCGGTCAATGAAAAACAAACAGCTGTATGACTTGATGGGTATCGAAAAAAGTTTGGTTTACTTTGTAACCTCACTTAAAACAAACAAGGTTGTCTTAGATAAAATGTTCCGTCAAAATATGATTCGAATGTACGAAGAAGACCAAGACTTGCTTGAAGATGTTATTATTGAAAACCGCCAAGGTCTTGAAATGGCAGAAATACATAGTAATATTTTAAGTGGGATGATGGATGCCTATGCCTCTATCATTGGGAATAACATGAACATCGTGATGAAATTTTTGACGACGGTCACAATCATTCTTTCCTTTCCAACAATGGTCTTTAGTTTTTATGGCATGAATGTCAAACTCCCATTCATGGATAATGAATACGGTTGGATTATCGCCATCGGCTTCGCTGTTTTGATTGCAATTGTCACAGCCATCTTTTTTTCACGAAAAAAATTCTTTTAACTAGACAAGCCCCAACTGAGATACTCAGTTGGGGCTTCAGATTGTAGACAAAGTCTAAAGAGACTTCATTTTCTTTCGAATGCTATTACAGTGACTTTGTTTATAAGATGATAAGACTGAATAGAAAGGCTGTTCTATCCTCTCGTTTAATCAGCTAACTTCTATGATATTTCATGGAAAAGTAGCGACGGTAAATAGTCGCTATTCTTTTCCATTCCAATATCTTCAAAGTTGAACGAGCTGATTTCACTTTCGTTCTAGTAGGCACGACGAGCGAGTGACGGTGCGCGTACTGATGGTACGTAATCCCGAGCGAGCAAGTCGTAACGACCTAGAACAGCCTTTCTATTCAGTCTCAAGCCCCAACTGAGATACTCAGTTGGGGCTTTTTTATCGAAGGTAAGGTAGCAAGTTGGGATACAAACGGTCGGTATGCTCGATATAACTACTATGCGTTTCACCAGGTAAGACGAGTAACTGCGCGTTAGGCAAGACGGCCGTGACTTGCTCAAAAAATACGGGTTCACAAACATCATTTTCACCGGCAACAATTAAAGTCGGAATTGTCATTGTCGTCAGTTGCTCCAACTCAATCTGCGGTTCTTCTAACATTAATTGAATTAATGGGTCGTTGGTCTGGCGATACTCGAGTTGCAGCAGCGCCCGTACTGCCGGTTTAAAATCCGCCGGCGTTAAATTAAGACCGAGTAACAGTAATTGTTTCAGTTGAGGCTGTTGCGCTAATCCGAGCAACAAACCAATGATCGCCCCATCACTAAACCCAAGAATGGTTACGTCTTCTAACTGTAATACTGCAATAAAGGCGGCGACGTCATCACACATTGCTTGATAGCTTGTTGCTACATTTTTGGTGCTTTGACCATGGTTACGACTATCAATCGCGTAGACAGTCCGATGACGGCTTAGTTTAGTAGTGATTTCAGCGAATAGTTCGTGTGTTTCACCATTGCCGTGTAGTAATAGTAGTGGCGGACCACTACCACTTTTTTTTGTAATATAAACTAACACCGTTGCATTTCAATTGCATGCCTTCACCTCTTTTAAGATTACATTTTAACGATTGAACGGGGTGTTTCTTTCATTTCTTTAATCGTTTTATAGATTGAGTAGCCACTTTCTTTTTCGAACTCAGCGCCAATTTTTTTTCTCTTCACCAATACTTTTTATGACCATCTTAAACGCTTTATACGCCAGTTCAAGCTCTGTTACAGGCAACCCTTTTTCATAGGCCAATTCAATTTTTTGCAAGAACTCAATCACTGCAATTGTTTCTGCTGTTGACCAAGCCACATCGATCGGATAACTATAAGTATTCATTGTATCGCTCCCTTTGATTAAACGTCGTGCGTCTGCACACACTTATCTCTTTTATATTATAAGCTATTTTTAAGATAAAAAAAGGGGTACACTATAATAGTGCTCTCATTTTAGTTTCTCAATAGATCTGGCACCACCTACTTAGGAGGACTTCATGAAAAAAATACTGTTATATTTGTTCATCTCACTAAATTTAAATGCCTTTGGTAATGCCCTCACGATTAAAATTAACTTAGGGAGTGCACCATGGACTGGTTTATCTACGAATGCTGCTTTTTTTTCTTCGACGTTCCCATTAGCGTAACGTTGACGATAGTTGGTGTCACTGCACTTATCATTAACTATTTCGCCTACAAACAGGCTTCACTTAAGCGCTCATTTTTCAACCTGCTCTTTTTATTATCGTTTAGTTATCTAGTCGATTTTTGGTATTACCTCATTCCGGATATAACAATTGACGCCTACCTAATCCGCTTACTACTGAATGTGTTTGGCATTGTTTTTATTGCCGCTGGTGTTTCAATATACTTACGCCTCAATGTCGTGCTTCATCCTGTCGATGAGCTCTTACAAGTCTTTCGTTTACAAGTCTTCCGCGGTAATGTCGTTAAAGCTCAGGTTACAAGTTTATCGATTCCATTAATCGGCTCGCTTATTTTTTGGTGGCTGAGTGGCAATCTGTATGCGGTAAATGTTGCAACGCTCGTGTCGTTTTTCTTTATGGGTTGGTTCATCGTCTTCTTTGATAAATACTTATTCCCAAGCATCAAATTGAACGCGAAAATCACCACTACTCCAAATTAATGTTTTAACTTTTATTTTTCGGGGTAATAGTTAATAGATACAAAACAGAATGGGGATGTGTGAATGGCAAAAGAGGATTTGTTTGCAAAAATTAAGACGTTAGTGCAAGAGGGCAAGTTAGATCATGCCAAGGGTTTTTATGCCGAGCATAAAGATAGCTTAGGTGATTATGCTGCCAAAGCAAAAACCTTAATTCACAGTTCTAAAGATGAAAATTTGGTGGATAAGGTGAAACACTTATTTGATCAAAAATAACTAAAAAAAACCGTACTGCGCTTGTCGCAGTACGGTTTTTTTATTATAACTTGTTCTTGGTATTTGACACATTATGATAAACTAATAACAGCTAAAAACAGAATATATCCTTCCGCTAAAATAAGGATGAAGTTTTTATACTATACAACATTTGTCGCTCGGTTCAGCATATAATTGTTCTTAGATGGAGGTTTTTTTTGTTGGCTAAAGTAAAAGCAATTCTATTTGTTTTTTTTTATGGCATTTTTTTTTAACGGCTTGTACACAAGTCAAACTAAGTAACTATGACAGCACTAATCCGCTAATCATTTCACACAGAGGCAGTCCACTTACATTTCCAGAACATAGTTTCGCTGGGTATGATGACGCTATTGTCAAGGGCACTTACTTTATCGAACAAGATTTGATTTTAAGCAAAGATAATAAGCTTGTTGTTTCACATGATGATAACCTAATGAGAATTTTAGGCGTCAATCGTAATATCAGCGATTCAAACTACCTTCAACTATCAAACTACCGTTTTACAAATGGTGAACAACTACATCTTTTAAATGACGTTTTCGAAAGATACTCCAACGCTATCAACTATGTAATTGAAACAAAGTTCAATCAAACAAACTCTTTTCATACAATGGAACGTGAGTTAATTGCGCTGATAGAAAAACATCGTTTAGAAAAGAATGTTATTTTACAATCCTATTCAATCGACAGTCTCAATTTCATGTACGAAAAATCAAAAAAGATTCCGCAGATGCTTATCTTAGATGAAGCTAAAAGTAACAAACTGCAAGAAGCTCTAGTTAATGTACCTGAACATATTCAAATCATTACCATAAGCAGCAACTATTTGACTCCCACAGCTGTTAAACTAATTCACGATACAGGTAGATTAGCGATGACTTATAATTTGGATTCCTATGACCAATTAAATTATGGAACGCAAGTGAAAATAGATGGTTTCTTTACAAATGATACAAAAAAAGCCTATGATAAAAAAAATTAACCGCTCTATTTTCAAGGAATGGAGCTGTCATCCAAAAACGATGAACAATCAACATACGATAGCTCATCACCCTTTGCTATTGATAACCACTCTGCCAAGTTAGTTGCTATCCTTCAATTATCTGAAAAATAGAAAAAGAAACCGATTGTCATATCGGTTTCTTTTTCTATTTGCAAACACTATCCACCTACACAGACCATTGTCTTATGTAAATCAAAAAAACAGTTGGCCACATTGAGTGTGACCAACTGCTCGTACTAACTTACATGTGAATCGGCATACCGAGCGCTAACTCAGCAGCTTCCATCACTGTTTCACTTAATGACGGATGCGCGTGAATTGTTAAAGCGATATCTTCAGCATTCATTCCTGCTTCGATTGCTAAACCAATCTCAGATACAACATCACTTGCGTTTACACCAACAACTTGACCACCAATGACCAAGTTGTCAGATTTACGTGTAACAAGTCTGACAAAGCCTTCAGGTGCGTTTAATGATAAGGCACGACCGTTACCACCAAGTGGGAACTTAGATGCTTTTACGTCATAACCAGCGTCTTTTGCTTCTTTTTCAGATAAACCAACTTGCGCGATCTCTGGATCAGAGAAGACGATAGCAGGCATTACGATGTAGTCAACTTCTGAAGACTCACCAGCAATTGCTTCTGCAGCTACCTTACCTTCGTAAGATGCTTTGTGAGCAAGTGGTGCACCGGCAACAATATCACCGATTGCGTAAATGTTAGGAACGCTTGTACGTCCTTGTTTATCAACTTCAATTAAACCGCGCTCTGTTAATTTAACACCCGCTTGTTCTAAACCGATTTCAGCAGTGTTTGGTGAACGACCAACCGTTACCATGACGTAATCTGCTTCCACAGTTTCCTCTTTATCGTTCGCTTTATATGAGACAACAACGCCTGTATCTGACTCTTCAACACCTTGTGCTAAAGCGTTAGTAATAATTGTTGCGCCCTTGTCTTTCATTTTACGCTTAACCGGTTGAACCATATCTTTCGGGTATTGCGGTAAAATTTCAGCGCCACCTTCTAAGATAACAATTTCAGTTCCTAAGTTCGCAAAGGCACTACCTAACTCAGTTCCGATATAGCCACCACCAATGATGACTAATTTTTTCGGTACTTCAGGTAACGCTAACGCTGACGTAGAGTTAAGTACACGTTTAGAGTATTTAAAGCCTTTAATTTCAATTGGCGTTGATCCTGTTGCGATGATCAGATTTTTGTATGTGTATGTTTCAGCACCGTTTTCGTGCATGACACGAATCGTGCTTTCTTCACCAACATAAGCTTCACCGGCAACAACAGTTACTTTATTTTTTTTGAGAAGACCAGCAACACCTGCTGTTAATTTATTAACAACGCCGCCCTTCCATTCTTGTGCTTTAGTGAAGTCTAATTTTACATCTTCAGCTAATACACCCATCACATCTGAGTGTTGCGCTTCTTGGTAGCGGTGACCGATTGTGATCAATGCTTTTGAAGGGATACAGCCAACGTTTAAGCATGTCCCACCAAGGTTTTCTTTTTCAATCAATGTTACTTTTTGACCAAGTTGTGCGGCACGGATTGCTGCTACATATCCCCCAGGTCCACCACCGATAACGATTGTTTCTGCATCAATTGGAAAATCGCCTACTACCATTGTCTATCCCTCCATTAATAACAATTCTGGATCAGCCAGTAATCGTTTAATATGATTCATTGCATTTTGAGCTGTTGCCCCATCAATAATACGGTGATCAAAGCTTAATGATAACGCGATAACCGGTGCAACAACAACTTCGCCATTAACAACGATTGCTTTGTCAGCAATACGACCAATTCCTAAAATCGCAACTTCAGGATGGTTAATAACAGGTGTGAACCATTGTCCACCAGCAGAACCGATGTTTGAAATAGTAATTGAACCGCCACTCATTTCAGTTGCCGCTAATTTACCGTCGCGTGCTTTAACAGCCAATTCATTAATTTCAGCAGAGATTGCAAAAACAGATTTAGTGTCAGCATCTTTGACAACCGGTACTAATAAACCACGGTCTGTATCAGCCGCAATACCGATGTTCGCATAGTGTTTGTAAACAATTTCGTCTGTTGCATCATCAATTGACGCATTCAACACTGGGAATTTTTTAATCGCACTTGTTAACGCCTTAACCACATATGGTAAGTAAGTTAATTTAATGTTTTGTTCAGCCGCAACTTCTTTGAAACGTTTACGGTGTGTTACTAATTTAGCAACATCAATTTCGTCCATTAACGTTACGTGAGGTGCTGTATGTTTCGAGTTAACCATTGCTTTAGCAATTGCTTTACGAATACCAGACATTTTTTCACGTGTTTCACGTTCACCGACTGCAAGTGGTACTGGCGCTTCTTTTGGTGTTGCTGCCGTTGTTGACTCTGCCACTGGAGCTGTTTCAGCTACTGCAGACGCGTCTCCATTTAAGAATGCCTCAACGTTTTCTTTTAAAACACGGCCAGCTTTGCCTGTGCCTGCAACGCTTGAAATCGCAACGTTGTTATCACGAGCAAATTTACGAACAGATGGCATTGCAATAACACGATCGTTTTCGCGTGCCACTTCTGCAGTTGCAACAGCTGGTGCCGCTGCTACAGGTGCTGCTGCAGCTTTAACTGGTGCTGCAGGAGTTACTGGCGCTTCTACTGGCGCTGATGCCTCTTCTTCTTGGTCATTATCATGACCTGGTGCATCGATGGTAATTAATAAATCACCAACGATTGAAACTGTTCCTTCAGTTACGTGAACTTCTAAAACCGTTCCTGTAACAGGACTTGGAATTTCTTCGACACTTTTATCGTTTTGGATTTCTAATAATGGTGCATCCTCTTCAATTGTATCGCCTGCTTTTACAAACCATTTTACGATTTCGCCTTCGTGAATACCTTCACCAATATCTGGCATTTTAAATTTAAATGACACGTTTATTCATCCCCTTACATCATAGTAGTAAGTAGCTTCACAGATGCGAAGCTACTCGAGACTGACACAACTTATCGTTCAGCCTAATATATTTGTTAATACAGCTTTAATTTAGAAAGAAAGAATTTCTTTTGCTTTGTTGTAAATATCTGTTTTGTTTGGTAACCAAGCTGTTTCTGCTTGTGCAAATGGGAATACTGAATCCGCTGCTGTTACACGACCAACAGGTGCATCTAAGCTAAGGATGGCACGGTCATTGATTTCAGCAATAACGTGAGCTGCCACACCCGCTTGTTTTTGCGCTTCTTGAATAACAACCACGTGGTTCGTTTTTTCAATAGAAGCAACAAGGGTATCTGTATCGATTGGGCTAACTGTACGTAAATCGATTACCTCAGCTGAAATGCCCTCTTTTTCAAGTTCATCTGCCGCTTTAAGTGATTCTTGTACCATCGCACCGTATGCGATTAACGTAATGTCAGTTCCTTCGCGACGAATGTTTGCTTTACCTAATGGAATTGTGTATTCGCCTTCAGGTACATCTTCACGGAATGAACGGTATAATTTCATGTGCTCTAAGAAAACAACCGGATCGTTGTCACGAATTGCTGAAATTAACAAGCCTTTTGCATCGTAAGGCGTTGATGGAATAACAACCTTAAGACCTGGCGTTTGTGCCATTAAACCTTCTAATGAATCAGCGTGCATTTCTGGTGTATGTACACCACCACCAAATGGTGCACGGAATACAACTGGCATGTTACGTGTATTACCTGAACGGTAACGTGTACGCGCCACTTGACCCGCTACTTGGTCAAATACTTCGAAGACAAATCCGAAGAATTGGATTTCGGCAACTGGACGGAAACCTTTATAAGATAAACCGTTTGCTAAACCACCAATAGCTGATTCTGCAAGTGGTGTATCGAAGACACGGTCAACACCAAATTCTTTTTGTAAGTTTTCAGTTGCGCGGAATACACCACCGTTGTTACCAACATCTTCACCAAAAACGAGGACATTTTCATCGTTACGTAATTCTGTTGCAAGCGCATCTGTGATGGCTTGGATCATTGTCATTTGTGCCATGTTATTTCGACTCCTTTTCAGTGTAGTATGCAATTTGTTCGGCTACATTTTGAGTAGGCGTTTCAAACATGTTGTTAAGTAAGTCTGTTACTTTTTGTTTTGGAATCGCATCTGCTTCTTTAAGGGCAGCTTTGATTTCTTCTTTAGCGCGTTCAATGACAGCTTCTTCTTGCTCTGCTGACCAAAGGTTTTTTGATTCTAAGAAAAGACGGTAGCGCACGAGTGGATCTTTAAGTGCCCATGCTTCATCCATTTCTTTTGTACGGTAACGCGTCGGATCATCACCAGCTAAAGTATGTGGTCCGAAACGGTAAGTTAATGTTTCAATGACAGTTGGGCCTTCACCATTAACAGCGCGATCACGTGCTTCGCGAGTAACTGCATAGACTGCTAATGGATCCATTCCATCAACAACTACCCCAGGTACGCCGGCTGCAACTGCTTTTTGAGCAAGTGTCGGTGCCGCTGTTTGCAATTCACGTGGAACTGAGATAGCGAAACCGTTGTTTTGGATAACAAAAATTGCAGGTGATTTAAACGCACTTGCAAAGTTGATACCTTCATAGAAGTCACCTTGTGATGAACCACCATCACCTGTGTATGTGATTGCAACACTTTTTTCGCCACGTTTTTGAATACCAAGCGCCACACCAGCTGTTTGAACATACTGTGCTCCGATGATAATTTGTGGTGAGATAATGTTTAAATCTTTTGGATATTGATTTCCTGCAAAATGTCCACGTGAGAATAAGAAAGCTTTCGCAAGTGGTAAACCGTGCATGATGATTTGCGGAATATCACGGTAGCCCGGTAAGATGAAATCTTCTTGTTCTAACGCAAATTGTGTACCTAATTGAGAAGCTTCTTGACCAGCAGTTGGCGCATAGAAACCAAGACGACCTTGTTTGTTTAAGGCAGTTGAACGTTGATCTAACACACGCGTCCAAACCATGCGTTCCATCAATTCCACCATTTTTTCATCTGATAAATCAGGCATGTATTGAGGATTTACGACTTCCCCTTTTTCATTCAAGACTTGAATTGGTTCAAATTGTTTAGCGATTGCTGCAAATTGTTTTTTCACATCAACGATAAGTTGTTTTTGCTTAGTTGCCATTTCATAACACTCCTTTTTAGGTATTTCCTACCAAATAAGTTGATACTGCATAAAATACATCAATTATTCTATTTACCTATACGGCAACATTTAAATAATTTCAATGTGCTATTATACAGCTCCCATGACTAATATAACAAAGACCGTTAAATTGGTCAAATATTCAGGTGGTTAAAAAGAGATAAATTCTTATGACCGGCTTGCGATAAAGCGTTTTCAACACAAAACCTCTTGTAACCAGATAAAGTCTCTCTGTTATATAATAATAACCAGCTATTATAGTACAGTATGCCTTTATCTTTTTAATGATATATCATTAGAGGTATGTGGTTAGTTTGCACATTTTATGCACACACTAAAGTGTTACGCCTATCAACCGTGTGCTATCAAAAGAATCCTCCCAAACAATATCTTGTTCTTTTCGTTCTTTTTCTGCTAATATGTTAATGATATGATTCTTATTTTTAGAATTACATAATCCTCTGCTATTAGTTAACTATTCGGCAAGAAAATGTGTCTAAAATAAGAACAAAATTTAATTAAGAGGTGTAACTATTATGATTACAATGAAAGATATTGTTCGCGAAGGTCATCCCGCTTTACGCGTAAAAGCCGCTGAAGTTACTTTACCACTATCAAAAGAAGATATTGCAATTGGTAACGACATGCTAACATTCTTAAAAAATAGTCAAGACGAAGAAATCGCTGAAAAATACGAATTGCGTGCTGGTATCGGTATCGCTGCCCCACAATTAGCGATTGAAAAACGTATTATTGCAATGTATCTCTTAGATGACCGCGAACGTTTGATTAGTCATGTGCTTTACAACCCAAAAATAGTCAGTCATTCTGTTGAAGATGCTTGCCTTGCTGGTGGCGAAGGCTGTTTATCGGTTGACCGTGACGTTGAAGGCTATGTCGTACGTCACATGCGTGTGACTGTGCAAGCCTTTGATATCAACTCAAAACCGATTAAATTGCGTTTCAAAGGTTACCCTGCTATGTGTGTCCAACATGAAATCGATCATATTAACGGCGTCATGTTTTATGATCATATCAATGAAAAAGAACCGTTTAAATTAAACGGCGAAGTGACAATTATTGATTAATTCACTGAGCCAGGAATGAGGGCCCCTTGCCAAAACGATTGGATGGTTTCACCTTAAAGATGATTGCACTCCTATCGATGACCTGCGATCACCTCGGCGTCTTTTTCTTTTTAGGACCTGAATGGCGCATCATTGGTCGACTCGCTTTTCCGTTATTCGCCTTTCTCTTGGTCGAAGGCTTTTATCATACGCGTAACCGTCAAAAATACTTTCTTACAATTGCTGGGGCTGGCCTCTTAATGCAACTGCCTCTCTATTTAATGGGAGAACACACTTTTAATATTTTTCTAACGTTAGCATTAGGACTAATCGCCTTACAGTTGCTATCCTATCGAAATCATTTAAGTGTCGCTTTGTTGCTATTCGTCGCTTGGTTTTTACCCTTTGATTACGGCATGTATGGCCTACTACTCATCCTTGGTTTTTATCTCTTTAAAGTGAAACCTTCGCTGCTAATTGGTTATACCATCATCGTCACAGGCCTCAGCTTAACGATTGACCATCTGAGTGTATTACAACTGTATTCCTTATTTGCCCTGCCGTTACTCTTAATGTATAACGGACAACGAGGTAAAAATTGGAAGTGGTTTTTTTACCTCTATTATCCCTTACACATCATTGTTATTAACGCACTTGCGCTAATACTTTTTTCAAACCAATAGAAATGAGAGGTTCACTATGATGTTTCAACCTTCAGAACTTGAACAGATCAAACAAATTATGACTGGGAAATTTGGCATTGAACGTGAAAATTTACGCGTCACACCAAACGGTGAGCTCGCCTTAACACCTCATCCAAATGCATTGGGTGATAAACGTACCAATCCTGAGGTCACCACTGATTTTTCAGAAAGCCAACTTGAAATCATTTCACCTGTTGTTGATTCCATCGAACAACTTTTACCTGAATTGGCCCGTATTTCAACCACTGTCAAACAGGCATTATCGCAGGAATTTTTATGGATGCAAAGCGTGCCTCCAACCGCATTGCCAGCTGAAGAGACGATTCCGCTTGCACAATTCGGTACACGTGCTGATGCCGCTTATGAAAAAACACTCTATCGTGAGTATCTTTCGACCAAATACGGACGATACAAACAACTCTATTCGGGGATTCATTTTAACTTTTCATACGACGACAGCCAGTTGCGTTCATTGTTTCCACAAACAACAATCAATGATTTTTACATCCGACTGATGGCACAAACTTTAAAATACCGCTTCTTTCTTAACTTTGTTGTGGCAGCAAGTCCTGCAACTATTAATAAGGTGACCTATCGATCAGCTCGCCTCGGTGAAGAAGGCTATCATAATTTGACAATGATTCCGTTGGATTACACATCCACCGCCAATTATCTCGCTTCTTTGAAAGCCGTGATTGCTAGCGGAATCATCGAAGGCTCACGTGAGCTTTATGAATTGGTGCGGGCTAAGGGGACGTCAATGGATTCATTCAAGGCTGAGTATGCTGTGATTAATCGCATTGAACTGCGCATGCCTGATTTAAACCCGCTCTATCCAGAAGGAATCAATCCGAGCGACCTCTATGTCATGCACCTTTACATTAGGTGGTGTAGTTCACTCGTCGATCAAAGTTACGACGTTGCTGAACAACGCACAGCAGCAGAACTTGCCAATTCCGCTGCTTTATTCGAACTAAGTCAACCGCTTGAACATAAAATCAAGTCGATTTTCGATGCCTTGTTTGTTTACTTAGAATGGGCCAATCTACCCGCCGTTTATCACGCTAGTTTACTCGAGGCCTACCAACGTTTCTTATATCCAAACAAACGCTATGCCGAACAGTTAGTAGCCGCTTATGCCAAAAGCTCATTTGATGAAGTTAATTTAAATATCGCCAAACAACAGGCATAAAAAAGAAGCATAGGCCCTTAATCAGCCTGTGCTTCTTTATTTTCATGGAGACGATCTTCAAACGCAAATAACGTCTGTAACTCTGAGACGACATCGAATGATCTCATAACAATCGATGAAGGAATCTGTGGTGTCATCACGCTGAGATTTAAAATTGTCGTCACGGCTGTCGTACCTACCTGCTTTTCAATCGTATGCCATTCTTGTTCGCTACAATCTAAGACGAGTGTGCTAATGTTTTTTTCCAACATCACTTCCGTAAAATCCGTGATTGAGTATATCGGTACACCTTCATGAATTGTACCAACTGCGTGCTCTGTCTCAGTAAAAGCGCAACTAATTGTCATGTTTTTCTCGGTCAAACTGCGGTGATTAAAAAAACGACGACCACGTTGACTGACACCAATTACTGCGATTAAATGACTCCGATTTGTCATAAACAAATTATTTAGCACAATCACTAATGACTGTACGTGATAACCATATCCTTGCTTTCCGAGAGAGCCGATATGAGATAAATCTCTTCTTAATGTCGCAGCCTCAATTTTTAAATCGTGACTCATTTCAGTTGACGATATACGTTCTACCTCATTATCAGCCAACATTTTAACGTACTGATGATAGATCGACAAGCGCTTAGCTGTTGCTTTTGGCATGTTTGGATATTTATGAAACACGTCATCACTTCCTTTTCTTACCATTCACTACATCTATTGTAGCTTTTTTAATCAAATATAGCTAGTTACGGATAATTTCAATCATTCCTTCTCGATACATTCCTTTTTGGTCGGATATCGGTTAAAATTAAGAGGTGAAGGATGTGACGACAGATGATTTTACTCCAAGTAAATCAATTAACGAAACGATTTGGCGCCGAAGCCATACTCGAAAATATTCAATTAGAAATCAAAACCAATGACCGAATTGCTCTCGTCGGTAAAAACGGGGCTGGTAAATCAACTTTAATTAAAAATAATTGCTAATCAGCTCTCTTATGATGAGGGACAAATAAGCAAACCAAAAGACGTAACGATTGGCTATCTCGCTCAAAATACTGGCCTCGAATCGACTCGTACGATTTGGGATGAGATGCTCAGTGTCTTTGAACCGTTAAAAGTAATGGAACAACGCATTCGTACCTTAGAAGAACAACTCGCTCAACCCAATGTTTATGAAAATGAGGAACGCTATCAACAAGTATCTGCCCAATATGATCATCTCCAACATGAGTTCAAAGAAAAAGGCGGCTATCAATACGAATCGGATATCCGTTCGATTCTACACGGTTTCCGTTTTTATGAAGAACGCTACCAACAAGTCATTACAAGTTTATCGGGTGGCCAAAAAACACGGTTAGCCCTTGCTAAATTACTATTATCCAACAATGATATTTTAATTTTAGATGAACCTACTAACCATCTCGATATTGAAACATTAACTTGGTTAGAAAACTATTTGGCGAACTACCGAGGCGCGCTCTTAATTGTTTCTCATGACCGCTATTTTCTCGACCGCGTTGTCAATCAAGTGTATAGCATTAGCCGTACCCATTCGAAACACTATGTTGGTAACTATTCACATTATTTGACCCAATATGCCGCTGATCTCGAAAAAGAATGGAAACAATTTGATAAACAACAGGGGCAAATTGCCAAACTGGAAGATTTCGTGCAACGTAATATTGTACGTGCCTCAACGACAAAACGCGCCCAAGCACGACGAAAACAACTTGAAAAAATTGACCGCATCGATAAACCACTTGGCGATGAAAAGGCCGCTCATTTTAGTTTTAAGATCAATAAACCGAGTGGTAAAGATGCCCTTTTAACAACCGATTTAGGCATTGGCTACGATGCTCCGTTAGCTCAGCATTTAAACATCGATATTAAGCGAACGGACGCGATTGCCCTCGTTGGACCAAATGGTGTTGGTAAATCAACCTTGCTCAAAACGTTAATCAAACAACTGCCCGCCTTGAGTGGTACTTTTACTTTCGGTGCAAACACTGAAATCGGCTATTATGATCAGGAGTTATCCAACTTAAATAGTCGCCAAACGGTCTTAGAAGAACTTTGGTCTGCCTATCCTAGTCTCGATGAAAAAATCATCCGAACGTTATTAGGTTCATTCTTGTTTACAGGCGATGACGTAAAAAAAAGCAGTCAACATGTTAAGCGGCGGTGAAAAAGCCCGCCTCGCCCTCTCTAAGCTCACGTTACAACAGGCCAACTTTTTAATCTTAGATGAACCGACCAACCATCTTGATATTGATAGTAAAGAAGTGTTAGAAAATGCCCTAATTGATTACGAAGGTACACTCTTATTCGTTTCCCATGACCGCTATTTTATCAACCGGATTGCGAATAAAGTGATTGAACTATCAGCCGATGGTGCGGTGACGTATTTAGGAGACTACGATTATTACGTCGAAAAACTAGCAATCCAAACAGAGCGGGCCGCTTTATTAGCTGCTGAAAAAACACCAGAAACACTCAGCACTGTTGTCAATGACCGTAAATTAAGCTATGCCGAAGAAAAAGCTGCTGTACAACAAGCACGTAAACAACAGCGGGCCGTTGAAGCTGTTGAACGTGAAATTTCCGAAACAGAAACCTTAATTGACACATTGGAACACCGCTTAGCTGATCCAGCCATCTTTGGTGATGTTACACAAACCCAAAAATACCATCAACAATTACTCGATGCCCAAGCAGCACTCGAACAACTGATGATTGACTGGGAACATTTATCCTCTTAACTTAACGTCAAAAAGTAGCAACCCATTAAAGGTTGCTACTTTTTGATTGTGTATCGATCAGACTAGTAATAATAATTAAGACGACACCAATGATGAAACACCAACGCGCTTTAGTTTGTGTCAACTTTTACATCTCCTGACTTATTTTCAATGGTTAATTGATTATTCTTTGTTGTCGTTTTTTGATAGGAACCATTGTAATTTTTACCGTTGACTTTTACATCACCATAAGCCGTATCAATCGTTAAACCAACTGCATTTTTCGTGCTAATTTTAATGTCGCCGTACTGATTCGAAATGTGACTTACACCTGCTAGAACACTGTTTAACACCTTAATATCGCCACTACTGGCTTCGAGTGTTAATGCCGTTAAGTCACTTTCTTTAAAGGTGACATCACCATAGCGGCTCGAAATTTGCGCCTCGTTAAATGCATTCTTTGTGCTATCAATATCACCGGATTCACTCGTAATACGCAGTTGTTTGGCCGAGCTATTATCGATTTGAATATCGCCATACGTTTGTGTGATTGTTAAGTCATCCGTTAGTTTAACTGCTGCTATGTCGAGGTCGCCACTTTTCACCTGAATAACACTTACTTTTGCTTTAATGTCTGTCACACTCACATCGCCATATGTATTCATAATATTGACGGTTTCAAGCTTTTCTTTCGGTAATGTAATCTTTATGGTCGGTGTTGTCTCGATGATACCAAATATCATGGCATCTCCTTTTTCAGCTGTCACATTTAGTGTCCCATTGCTCACATCGACCTTTATCGGATGATTTTTATCAGCGGTCCATTCCGCCTTAGCTTCCACACCTGTCTCTAGTACGACATCCGCCGATTTCACAGCAATGTTCACATTATGAATACCTGTTACTTTTTTCGTTTCTTTCACATAATCAACCGTTTCGAAGCGATGGTTATGCCATGCAATGGCACTGATTGTACCACTTGAAAAACTGATGCCTGCTATAATAAGACCGACTACTACCAACGCACTATAAATCATTGTTCTTTTCTTCATTGGTTACTCCCTCGTTTGCGATTGAATTTTAAATAGGTTGCTTGAATCATATTAGCAATTAGTTTGAAACACACGATCCATAATTTTTTAAACGGCTGTGCCAATAAACAACCACCACCGATTAAGGACAGACCACATCCGATTAAGAAGGCTGCAGTCACTCCATCTTGAGCAATCACTAAACCCCCTAACAAAAGTGAACCGATGCCACTAATAATAAAACTAACGAAGACACTTACATAACTGATGAGGACTGCGAACACAACTGCTACTATGGCAATAAATACAGCGATCACAGATACTGCTAATGGTAAAATAATCGGACTAGAGGCGATACCCATCAGCACCCACCATAATTTTCGAGGTCGATCTTTAACCGTTCCCTCTGACGCACTCAATTCTTTCATTGCAAAGGTAGCCGTCACTTCGCGCGCGACTTTCTTCGGATGACCCAATCGTGCAATGACGGTTACCTCATCGTCTTCCAATAAGCCATCAGCAATTATTTCTTGGTAATAAGCCATAATATCGGCTTGCTCGTCCATCGGTAACTTTTTAATTTGTTTTTGTAATACTTGTAGAAAGGTTGCTTTATTCATTTTTTTTTCTCTCCTTCGACGACCATCTCAATTTTCTTAATAAACTCGGTCCATTCTGCTGCCAACTCTGTTTTTCGCTGTAGGCCTGTCGCTGTAATTTGGTAGTAGCGTCGGTTACGCCCTTGAAAAGCTTCATCATAGGTTGTAACAAACGCTTCTTTTTTCAAGCGACGCAACACTGGATACAAGGTCGATTCGCTGATTGTCATCACCTTTTTCACTTCGACGGTTAAGGCATAACCATAGGCATCTTCACGCGCCAATACACCGAGCACACAATAATCGAGCAAGGCTGCTCCCATTTGAAAATTCATTTTGTTCTCTCCTCCGATACTATACATCGTATAACATACACATACTATACATCGTATAATATCATTTTGTCAATACCAATAGTTATTTTTTAGTGTTTTAAGCTTCCCTAAACAACATAACAGTATCAGAGATGGGCATTGAAGGGACGCTTTTTTTATATTAGTAATTTAATTCAATCAAAACGGTGCCAACATAATTGTCGACACCGCTTTGATTCACTTAGTTAGGCTGATCCAGTTACTGACGGTTTGTACGATAGTTCCGCTTTTTGCGAAGTTGAATGAGCTGCTTTCACTTTTATTTCACTAAACACAATTTTTCCTGACGATGAAAGCAGTAGCCAATCAAACCACAAATTAGACCCGCACCACTTAAGATGACCGCGGCAAACACGGTGTTGACCTCGGAGGCATGAAGATAATTTGCCAAAGTGCCATCAACTGTGCCCACAACATTCGCATACACAAACGGATTATACACTACCCACCATGCATCGATTGTATCTAATCGTTCAACCATCTGTTGTGTAGCTATCAGGCATACAATCAACACACTCAAGGTCAATACGCTATTTTTCAAGAGCAACACGCACAGGCTTGCAAGGTTGACTAAAAAATAAAGTACCGTTAGACTCAACACGGTTGTTTGCAACAACAGAACACCGATAGAACTCAAATGATAACTGCCCACCGTTTGAATAATGACCGGATAAGAAAAGATGCTCCATCCACCACTGCAACCGGCTAAACTATACGGAAACAAATACGAGAGGCTTGCCTCCGCAAAATCAGGTGCCCAAATGAAAAATCCTGTGTCATTGACTGGATAATGCTCAGCTGCCAACTTACGTTTGAGAGCAAGGCCCGCTTCAATCGCACGCGTCTCTTCTCCATCTGCTAATGTCCCGGCTGCAATCTGGTCTAATCGATAAACTAAGCTTTCTATCTCTAATTGCAAGGCGGTTAAGCGGTCTTTTCCCAATTGAAGCTCATGCTCATTACTGGCAATCATTTGGTTTATTCCTTCATCCGCTTCTTGCAACTGTAATTGATGCAAGGTCAGTTCAATCGAGGTGTTATTTACTTGTTGATCAGAGATGGCCGTTTGGGTTAGGATCTTTACTTGATTATGATGTAAACCATAGACTCCCACAACGGCGATGAGCAAGAGAATGAGTGTAACATAGCCCGCTTTTTGCTTCCCCACTTTTTTCAATTCAAAGGCTAACAGCTGCAACATCACGCTTCCCCTCCTCACCATAGAGTGCTTCATATGCTCGTCTCGTTTCATCCAGCCTACTAGTCACGGTCTTAACTGTTAACTGACATGCTTCACAGCTCTTAATGAAGGCATGTATTGTTTCAGGTGTGATCGTAACAGTAAGGTTCTCATCGTTCATTACCAGTTGCTGAACGTTTGCTTCCGCTGTTAAATATGCGATTTCGGTTGCGAGGGGTACACGATTGAGCCTGAGTAAATAACGCTCAGTCGTTGGTTGAATCGTCGTCTGTTCAAGCAATTTCCCAGCCTTCATAAAATAACAGTCATCCGCTAATTGGTCACTATCAGAGTGCTGATGCGATGAAAAAACAATCGTTGCCCCCTGTTTTTTCAAGCTCATCACCTGTTGCTTCAATCGTTGCGCCACAATTACATCGAGTCCATTAAAGGGCTCATCCAATAAATAGAAGGAGGTCTCAGACAATAGTGCCATCGCAAACAAGAGCTGCTGTTTCATCCCCAATGAATAATGTTTCACTTTGCGATGGATCCAAGCAGTGAGCTGTAATTTTTTCACCAACGCTCCAAGCGATTGGGACGACTGATACATGGCTGCTACGAACTGTAAATGATCATACAGCATCTCATGACCTTGTAAGAAGAAACAGTGTTTCAATCGTTCTGACCGTGAGACAGTCCCCGTTGTTGGTGCAATAATACCCGCTAACAAGCGAAACAAGGTCGTTTTTCCACAGCCATTCGGCCCAATAATGGCGGTGATTGTTCCTGGCGCTAAGCTCACCGACAGGTCATCCAACACCTTCGTCTGTCCCCACTTTTTCGTAATGTTTTGAGCGTGTAACATGATAACCTCCACCCATCTTTTACACTTTCTCCGTGTATTAGCGTTAGACTATCCTTCTCAAGCAGCGCTGTCAATCAACCAGTCGTTACCTTTCTGAGATTATATATCGCTAGACTATTATTTATATCGAACATCATTTTTAACATTTATAGATTATCACCTATGTTATCGTTAGCTTAGCTATCACTTAAAAATAACTGTGTATTGCTTAAAATTAATTAGGACAAAAAAAAAGATAGCTCATGCTATCTTTTTTCAGACTGAAGATATCTGCTGTTCCTAAGTGAGTATTAATGTTTTTCAAACATAAAACCCGGGCGGGCATTCAAACTCATGTCACTAAAGACACCTTGTTGCAACAACATATCGCCTGCTGCACCAATCATTGCGGCATTATCGCCACAGAGACTTAACGGCGGAATCACCAATTCAACCTCAGGGAACTGTGCTGTTAAAGCAGCTGCTAAGCCTTGACGTAACCCTTGGTTCGCGGCCACACCACCAGCCATAACAAGCATACCGACCGAATAGTGTTCCAACGCACGCATCGTTTTGGTCACGAGCACTTCCACTACAGCCGCCTGGAAACTCGCCGCAAAATTGGCTTTATCGATTGGTTCATTGCGTTGTTCTTTATTATGAATCGTATTGATAAATGACGATTTTAAACCTGAAAAACTAAAATCCAAGTTATCTTCATGGAGCATTGCCCGTGGAAAATGATAGGTATCTTCGCCTTCAAGCGCCAATTTATCAATCTTGGCTCCTCCAGGATACGTCAGTCCCATTGTCCGTCCAACTTTATCATACGCTTCACCAGCGGCATCATCACGTGTTTCACCGATGATTTCAAAACTATGATCGTTGGCCATGTAGACTAACTCGGTATGCCCACCACTAACGACTAGTGCAATCAGTGGATACGTTAAGGGTTGGACTAATCGATTCGCTAAAATATGACCTTCAATATGATGGACACCAATCAATGGTTTTTGATGGACAAACGCCAATGATTTAGCGGCACTAACACCGATTAACAAGGCACCGACCAAACCAGGTCCTTGTGTCACAGCGATGGCGTCCATTTCATCTATCGTTTTGCCAGCTTCTGTCAAAGCTGCTTCAATCACATACGTAATTTGTTCAACGTGATGACGTGATGCGATTTCAGGCACTACGCCACCAAATCGTTGATGACTTTTAATTTGCGAAGACACCACATTCGATAAGATTTCTGAGCCGTTTTGTACAACTGCGACACTCGTTTCATCACAGCTTGATTCAAATGCTAAAATTAAGCGCTTAGTTTCCATTAGTTTCTTCACCTTCAGTTGTTGACGTTTGTAAATTCACCATTTTTAGTGGATCAATCCATTGTTCGTATTGCGCTGGAGTGACGTCACCTGAAGCAATGGCCGCTTCTTTGAGTGAGCAATTATTAACAAAGGCAGCCTTGGCAATTTTCGCTGCTTTTTCATAGCCAATCTGCGGATTTAAAGCCGTAACGAGCATGAGTGATTGCTGTACTAATTCGTCCATCCGACTCGGGATTGCTTCCATTCCTACCAAGCAATTAACATTAAATGAGCGCAGTGCATCGGTTAATAAGCCGACCGACTGTAAAAAATTATAAATAATAACAGGCTTATAGACATTCAGCTCAAAGTTACCTTGACTAGCTGCAAAGCCGATTGCCGCATCGTTTCCCATCACTTGTACACTTACCATCGTTAAGGCTTCCGCCTGCGTCGGATTCACCTTACCTGGCATAATTGAACTACCAGGTTCATTTGCGGGTAACTGTAACTCACCGATGCCACTGCGTGGGCCACTTGCTAACAAGCGAATGTCGTTAGCAATTTTCAGCGCATTGGCAGCGAGGCCTTTAATTGCACCATGCGCATAAACTAAGCCATCATGACTAGTCAGCGCATGGAATTTATTGTCAGCACTCACAAACGGGTAACCGGTTTGTACGCTTAACTGTTGGGCCACCTTCGCACCGAACAGCGGATGCGCATTTAAGCCGGTACCGACTGCTGTACCGCCAATCGCTAACGCTAATAAGTGTTGCGCACTTTCGTTAATCTGGTGCATCGACATGCTAAGCATCGCTTCCCAACCAGAAATTTCTTGCCCAAAAGTTAAAGGAGTCGCATCTTGTAAATGCGTCCGACCAATCTTAACAAGCTGTTGGTATTGTGCTTGTTTTTGCAACATGACAGCCTGCATCTGTGCCACAACTGGCAGCAAGCTAGACTGTATTTCAGCATAAGCAGCAATATGCATCGCTGTCGGAAACGTATCATTTGAACTCTGAGACATGTTAACATCGTCATTCGGATGAATTGTTTCTGACGTTAACTGATTCGCACGATAGGCAATGACCTCATTCATATTCATGTTCGTCTGCGTGCCACTACCAGTTTGCCAGAGCGATAACGGAAATTCATCGGCCCATTGACCGGCAATAATTTCATCACAGGCTTGTGCAATGGCTGCTTGCTTAGCAGCTGACAATTTATTCAAGTTATGATTCGCAACACTTGCTGCTTTTTTCAACTGAGCAAATGCTAAAATAAGTGCATCTGGCATTTTTTCAGTACCAATTTTAAAATGCTCGAGGCTCCGTTGTGTTTGTGCACCCCATAAATGGTCGGCGGGCACTGCAATTTCACCCATCGTATCATGTTCTATTCGCACGTTCATTTGACATCCTCACTCTCTTTGTTAAAATCAACCCGCATAATAAGCGCATCTTCTTGATTATCACTGTAATATTTTTTGCGAAGAGCGACTGGACGAAAAGCCAATTTCTGATATAAGCGCTGGGCAATCACATTGCTTTCGCGTACTTCTAACGTTAAGTAACTGACCTGTTGTTTTTGTGCCTGTGCGATGAGTTGTTGCATGAGTCGCAACCCTAATCCTTGACCACGGTAAGCCGGTAATATCCCCACATTAGTTATATGACCTTCATCAAAAATAAAGCCGGCCCCTGCATAACCAATAATCGTCTGCTCACTTTCAATCACAACGTAATAGGCATACTGATTGATGGTTAATTCATATGCAAACGCGGCTCGATCCCAAGGTGTTGCAAAACAGGCCTGTTCAATCGCAACAAGCTGATCAATATCACGCGCCACTGCTGGACGAAAGGTTAATGAACTAGCCATTAATCTAATCCTTGGGCTTTACGCCAATTGGTTTCCGCTTCTGTCATGCGAATATAGGTTGGCACAAATGTATGGACATCCTGTGGTTTTTCATATTGAGCAAGTAACGCCAAGCGTGCCCCTGACGGCATCCCAGCGGCCGTATCTGCAAAAACAGTTTGTGCCAAATGTTCTTCAATTTGTGCTTGATAGAGACTAATATCAGCTGCTGAGGCAACGATCATCACCGCTTCTTGACGCTCTGCGAGTTGCTCGAGCAAGTCGGGCATCGTGACGTATTGATCAGTCACAACCGTTTCAATCGTATCGCCTATTGCTGCGCGACGATAAATACCCGCGAAAACAGCATTGCGTCGGGCATCGACTAACGAAACGATTAAACCATCGAACACCGTAATATTATCAGCCAACGTTCGTAAGGTCGACACACCATATAACGGCAGTTTTAAATCCCAGGCAAGTGTTTTCGCAATTGTTACCCCAATGCGCAAACCTGTGTAAGAACCTGGTCCTTGGGCGACGGCAATCGCGCTAAGTTGTTGCGGTGTAACCTGACTCGCTGCCATCAAATACTCGATAGCTGGCATCAATTGTACACTGTGATTTTGTTGGACGTTCAAGGTGATTTCACCTAAGACGGTTTCGTCGTTAACTAGACCGACAGTCATTGCTTTTGCTGATGAATCAATTGCGAGTGTTACCATTGTGCCAAGACCTCCTCAACGAGCATTTGATAATGCTCGCCTTCTGCTTCGATTGTTAGTTCACGTGAAAATTCATCAATATGTTTGAGTGACAGACGTAAAAACTGCGACGGTAAAAAAGTAGCAATATAATGCGCCCACTCAACGACTACTACACCGTTATTGGTAAAGTATTCTTCAAATCCTAAATCATCGTCTGCATCTTCAAGACGGTAGGCATCCATATGATATAACGGTAACCGTCCTTCATACTCGCGAATGATAGTAAAGGTCGGGCTTTTAACCATTGCTTCAACACCTAAACCACGGGCAATCGCCTTTGTTAAAGTTGTTTTGCCCGCACCTAAATCACCCTCGAGTAAAATGCAATCGTTGGCTTCTAACAGACGACCGATGCTCAGACCGAGACGTTCTGTATCTTCTAAATTTGCTATTGTTAATGTGGTCATTAAACATCACCTTCACTTCGATTCAATGCCTTTATTTTAGCATAAAATTGCAGTAAAGGCATTAGCCTACTCCTCAAAATTAGTCGCCATTTCTTCGTACTGCCGTTTTTTACCGAAGACTGATTCATAATGATTTTTTTGAATCGCTAGAACGATGCCTAAACTGAGCATATTTGCTAAAATTGAGGATCCGCCATAACTTATAAAGGGCAGTGGAATCCCCGTAACCGGCATTAGGCCGATGTTCATCGCAATGTTTTGAAACATATGAAAACTCATCAAAATCAAAATACCTGAAATCACATAGGTGTGATACAGTGTTTTCGTCATAAAACACGTCCGAATTAAATAATACATCAGAAAAAAGTAAACAATAATCAAAATGGCACAGCCAATCATACCAGTGGTTTCACCAATCATACTGAAAATAAAATCCGTATGGCGTTCCGGCACATAGACCTGCGATTCAAAGCCATTGCCAAAATAGCCACCTGATCCAATCGCCTTAACGGCTTGTTCAACATTAAAGGCCGAATCGGCATCTACTGCAGAACCATCGAACCATGTATCAATCCGTTTAAACTGGTAATTTTCAAACCCTATTTTTAATAACAGCCCACGGTTAAAAATAACTAAATAAGCAAATAAACCTAAGATGGTACCGCCTATCAAAATGGCTAAGGCAATAATTTTCTTCGAGATGCCCCCAATAAACAACATGCCACACGTAATAATGATAAAAACGATAGCAGTCCCTAAGTCAGGTTGTTTTAAAATGAAAATTAGTGGGATAATTAAAACCCCTAGTACTTTACCAATCAACAGAATATCACTGGCACGTTGTTTTGTCTGACGATGCTTTGCGATGACATGTGCCAAAAACAACACATAAAAAAATTTTCATAAACTCAGACGTTTGCAAGCTAACTGGACCAAACTTTAGCCACCGTTGCGCACCATTAATATTGCTACCAAACAATAAAACTGCTACCAACGATAGGATACCTCCAAAGTATAACCAGATGGCGTATTTCTCAATCAATTTTGTATCAAATAATCGGATGATTGCTATTCCCACTGAGCCCACGATGTACCATAAGGTTTGCATAATCACTAAATTAAAACTCTTGGTTACTAAATAAATCATCGTGACACTGACTAAATATAAAACCACAATACTAATAATGATATTCGCACTTAAAAATCCTGCCTCGCTTTTAACCGCCTCATTTTTCACGTTTACCACTCCCCAAATTCTGTTGTTCAACCAATGAGACCTTACGAATTCAACAATTCAATTGACTGTTAGCAGGGTATCTCACACATTACGTTCTTTTGAAACAATCATTTATAACTAGTCACAAAACATTGTTGTTTCATTGTACAAATAAAAGCAAGGCATGAGCAAATGATATGAGGCTTGTTCGTTCTTTTTCTCCACAAAAAAAGCCACTTAAAAAGTAGCTCAGATTGTAGACAAAGTTGAATCAAACTGCTTTTTCTGTGAAAAGTGATGCAGCGACTTTGTTTACGAGGTGATTAGATTGAATAGGTAGACTACGATTTAAAGCTCAAAAGCAGTATGGCATACGTTTGCTGCTACGAGCATTTTAGCCTGCGGTACCACAACGGATACCTTGATTTCAGAAGTACTAATCATCCGAATGTCCACATCGGCTTGACGCAATTCCGTAAACATTTGCGCCGCTACCCCTGGATTGGAAACCATCCCCGAACCAACAATTGATACCTTCGCCAAACCAGCCTCAGTCACTAAGCTATCATAGCCAATCACGTCTTTATAGGCTGCTAAAATCGCCACTGCTTCATCGAGTGCAGCTTCTTTTAATGAGAATGACACCGCTGATGGTCCATCGTCTTCTCCGATACTTTGGACAATAATATCAACGTCAATATGTGCCTCTGCTAACTTCGTAAAAATACAGGCGATATTCATCGCTGTAATCGATGTGAAACTCACACGAATACGCGCAATTTCATCATCAAAGGCCACGCCTCGCACAACTTGTTTTGTTTCCAATAATGTTCCCTCCTTAATAATTGTTCCCGTTTCTGTCACATGTGCTCCACGTACTTCTAATGGGATTTGGTGATTTTTTGCATATTCGACTGCCCGCGGATGCAACACACCCGCACCGAGATTGGCAAGTTCTAACATTTCATCGTAATCAATCTCTCTTAACTTTTGTGCACCTGTAATATAACGGGGATCACTTGTGAACACACCAACGACATCGGTACAAATACTACATTTAGCAGCACCTAAGGCCGCTGCTAAAGCAACTGCCGTTGTATCTGAACCACCGCGACCTAAGGTCGTAATTTCACCGTTTTCACTCATTCCCTGAAAACCAGCAACAATGACAATCTGATTGTCAGCTAACGCCGTTGCAATTTTTGTTGTTTCGATTGTTTGAATCCGAGCATTACTATGTACCGCTTCAGTAATAATACCAGCCTGCCAACCTGTATAGGAGACCGCCTTTTGACCAGCAGCCTGTAGCGCCATCGTTAATAGTGAAATGGTGACCTGTTCGCCCGTTGTGAGCAACATGTCCATTTCGCGTGTACTTGCCTGTGGGTTAATTACTGTTGCTAACGCGACTAAGTCATCGGTTGATTTCCCCATCGCTGAGACAACTACAACCACCTGATTTCCTTGTGCTTTTTCACGAATCGCTTGCTCAGCCGTAGCCTTAATCTTAGCTACATCACCTACTGATGTGCCTCCAAATTTCAAAACAACAATGCCCATGCGTAACACTCTCCTATGACTTAATTTAGCTAAATGAATAGTCGTCCGGTGTCCTCTTTTAAAAAAAAACGTCACCACTTTAAGCATAAGCCTCTGCTTATCTTCTCAAAGTGACAACGTTCCAAACGAATGGTTTGTATGTTTCCAATGAGAATAGCCCTCCAAGACTCCTTGACAATGTGTTATATCTTTTACAACACACCAGCAGGTTCGCTACGACACAGCCCCCACTTCGGCGATCACCCCTTTCAAACGTGTTCAACTGTGTTCGTAACACATCCCACATTTTACTCTTAGCTCTCGCGCCTCTATTCACATTCTATTTAACTATTGTACTTATTGTAGCTTATCTTGAACTACACCGCAACCTCTTCTGATTAATTATTCTGAAAATTCTTCATTTTATTTAATAAGCGGTGGCGACTGCTCAAATACCACGGTTAAAAGTGCAAGTGCCTCATTGAGTTCACGGTAGCTCGCGGTGATTGGTGGCAACAGACGAATCACTGTTGCTCCCGCACTCAATAGGAGTAACCCCGCTGCACGACACGCTTCTATGAGTGGTGCCACGACTTGGTTACATTCAAGTCCGATTAAAAAACCTCGACCACGAACAGCGGTAATGAGCGGGCTAGCATTTGCGATTTCTCTTAATTGTGCCATAAAATAAGCACTTTTTTTGTCGCACTTCTGCCATAAAACCAGTGGTCGTTAACGTTGTTAGCACTGCCTCTGCTGCGGCCATTGCCAAATAATTCCCCCCAAAAGTTGACCCGTGCGTGCCCGGTGTAAAGGCGGATGCGACTGCTGGTTTAGCAAATACTGCCCCTGCAGGGATTCCGTTTGCCAATCCCTTCGCTAAGGTCATAATATCAGGCACAAACTGATACTGCTGTGTAGCAAAGAGCTCGCCCGTACGACCAAAACCGGTTTGAACTTCATCGACGATAATTAAAATCTTTTTGGCAGTGCAAAGCTGTACGAGTGTATCAATAAAGGTACTATCAGCTGGATAAACACCACCTTCCCCTTGAACGAGTTCGAGCATTACAGCGGCGATTGCATCATCGGTTGTTAATTTTTCAATGAGAGCAGCACTGTCGTTAAACGGTAAATAATCAAACCCTGCTAACAAGCGACCAAAACCGTTATGGATTTTAGCTTGTCCTGTGGCTGCCATTGCCCCGTATGTTCGTCCGTGAAACGATTGTTCAAAACTGACAATGGTCTCTTTTCCGGTATATTTACGCGCAAGCTTAATCGCTGCTTCATTCGCCTCTGTCCCTGAATTACAAAAAAAGACCTTTCCTGGTGCACCGATGCCCACGACAAGTGAAGCTGCCACCTTTTCTTGCAAACGGTTTTCAAACAGGTTAGATGTGTGCCATACTTGTTGTAATTGAGCTTGAACGGCCTCCTCGACCGCTGCCGGCCGATGACCTAAATTACAGACGGCAATTCCAGAAGTAAAGTCCAAATAACGCCGTGCTTGCTCATCTGTAACATACGATCCAGCAGCAGTTGTAATCACCAATGGGAGACGCCCATAATTATTCATCAAGCGTGTCATTGCAGCACCGCCTCCTTCGTAATTGCAGTACCGCTCACCTGAATCCTATCGGTAATGTGGACCCGTTTAACGCCGCGATTAACTGCGGCAATTGCGCCTTTCACCTTCGGAATCATTCCCCCGATAATGACACCACGATCAATGTAATCAAGCATTAACTGTGGCAACGATTCTTTAATAATCCGCTGATTAGCAAACACACCTGGTACGTCGGTCAATAAGATGAGCTGTTCGGCTTGAAGAGCACCCGCAATATGACAGGCGGCAATATCGGCGTTCACATTATACAGTTGGAAGTTTGCATCCACGCCTAGCGGAGCAATAACTGGTGTTAAGTGATGATCGAGTAACATCTTCAAAAAGGCAACATTAACATGTTCCACTGTACCAACATAGCCTAACATCTGATCATGAATCGGCCTTACTTTCAACAGTAAATTATCACTGCCATTGAGGCCGATGGACTGAAAGCCTTTAGCAGCAAACTGCAGCACCATTTCCGTATTGATTTTCCCCGCTAAAACCATCGTGGCGACATCGAGTACTTCACGACTGGTTACGCGTAATCCCTGTTTCTTTTCAATCCCAATGTGTAGTTTCTCAAGTAAGGTGTCAATTTGTGGCCCACCACCATGTACAAAGACTAGACGCTTCCCTGCTGTTTGCCAGTCTTTAATCTGTTTAAAAAAAGCCGGTTCGATGGTACTTAAGGCATTGCCTCCTAGTTTAATAACGATTGTTTCACTCATCTTATCCCCCCTATGTGCGGTAGGCCGCATTAATTTTGACGTACTCGTAACTTAAATCGCAGCCCCAGGCAGTCCCTGCTTCATTGCCCAAATGGAGCTCAACCGCAATCGTAATATCATGCGCTTTTAACACGGGTGTTAAGTCACGAGCCTCATCAATTATTACTGGTTCGCTGTTCTTTAGTACCGTTACACCCGAGATGGCAATATCGACTGTGTCAGGATTAATCGGTACTCCGGCGTATCCGATTGCATCAATAATCCGTCCCCAGTTGCCATCTTCACCAAAGAAGGCAGCCTTCACTAAGTTAGAACCAACGACTTTTTTGGCAATTAAACGCGCATCAGTTTGTTGAAGAGCTCCCGTCACATTCACTTCAATCAGTTTAGTCGCCCCTTCGCCATCAGCTGCTACCTTTTTTGATAACTGTTCGCACACATACATTAAAGCGGCTTTAAATTGCAGTATTTGAGGATGGTTCGCACAAAGTATATCATTGCCAGCCCGACCATTTGCCATCACCAATACCATATCATTTGTTGAGGTATCGCCATCAATCGTAATTTGATTAAATGACCGCTCAATTGTCTGGCGTAATAATTTATCTAAATAGACACCTTCAATGGCAGCATCTGTTGTAATAAATCCGAGCAAGGTTGCCATATTAGGATTAATCATGCCACTGCCCTTGGCTACACCTGCGACTGTCACTGTTTGACCATCGAGTTCAATCGTGACACAAACTGACTTAACCGCCTTATCAGTCGTCAAGATGGCTTCTTGAAAGCCATGACCATTACTCTGTGTTTCATCCAACTGTGCAATCCCATCGAGTACGCGTGGTAAATTGAGTGGCACACCAATGACACCTGTTGAAGCCACCGTCACATAATCAACAGGCAGCTGTAATTTTGCCGCCGTTGCCGCACGCATCGCATAAGCGTCAGCGATGCCTTTTTTCCCTGTACAAGTATTGGCATTGCCACTGTTTACAATCAAGGCTTGTGTCAAGGAGGAGGTTGCCAAACTCGCTTGTGTCACGGTAATTGGAGCTCCCTTAAAATAATTTTGCGTATACACCGCAGCTGTTTGCGCCGGTACATCCGAATAGATGAGTCCAATATCTTTTTTAAAGCGTTTTAACCCTGCATGTAACCCATCTGTATAAAAACCAAGCGGTGTGGCTATGTGTCCCTCATGTCGTATTTGCATTATTTTAACTCCCTCTAAATTAAGATTGGCAAGAGTGGTAACCCTAAGGTTTGCTCCCAACCTTGACTGATGTTAACGTTTTGAATCGCCTGTCCGGCCGCCCCTTTCACTAAATTATCAATGACTGATATGAGTGTCACACGACCTGTTCGCTCATCTTTATGCCAGCCAATATCGCAATAATTACTGCCAATGACTTGTTGTATCGTCGGCAGCTGTTCAGCAAATATGCGTACAAAGGGTGCTTGCTGATAAGCCGTTGCGAAAATGGCGGACAGTTGCTGATTGGTGGCGGACGTTTCAAAATAAATGGTTGCCATCAAACCTCGGGCAATTGGTAGCAACTGCGTTGTGAGTGTAATCGGTGCGACACTCTCAGTCACTTTGCTAAGCTGTTGCTCGATTTCAGGAATGTGTTGATGACGATTGATTTTGTAGGCTTGTAAATTATCATGGGTTTGCATAAAATGGGTTGCTGGCGATAAGCCCTTCCCCGCACCTGAAACACCCGATTTTGCATCGATAATGACGTCTCCCATCGCTAACTTCTCAAATAAGGGCATTAGAGCTAATAGAATCGCGGTGGCATAACAGCCTGGATTAGCAATTAAGCGTGCCCCCATCAAAGCGGTCTGCTCCCACTCACTGAGGCCGTAAATGGCCTCATCACGTAGAGCTTGCGCCGCCGCTGACTGCCCATACCAATTGTCATAATTTTCACTCTTTTCTAACCGAAAGTCGCCTGATAAATCAATAATTTGTAGCGATGAGCTCAATAATGGAATTAAGTCTTTTGCAATCCCTGCCGGTGTCGCTAAAAAGACGATTTCAGCAATTGCTGAAATACGTACAGCATCAACTGGTTCTACGATTAAATCATAACCCGTCTCTTTAACTAACGGAAACGTCTCCGATAACAACTCACCTTTCCCTGTTAAACTATGCAATGAAATCAGTTCTAAGTTGGGGTGTTGACTGACGAGACGAAGTAATTCTAAACCGCTATAACCCGTTGCTCCAACGATAGAAACTTTCATAAAAGGCCCCCTTTATTATTATAAGCTTATTATAAACATGTATAAATATAAAGTCAATACGTATATTTATACATTTGTTGTAAAAAAACGACGGGATACCGTCGTTTCAGGTTGTAGACAAAGTCGAATTAAAGGTTCTATAATTTATGGTGTTGGTGAATTTTCACTGATGCCTATTTTTTCGCAAAAAAATAGCAACATTTTCAAAATCCCTATAATATTAAGTCACCACAAAAAATTTATAAGGGGGATTCGACAATATCAGCTATCACTTTTAATAATATCGCGAATTCCTCTGGAATTACAGATGAAACTATTTCTTTTCCAAAAACATGGTGTTTAACTCAGTTAATTAAAGGTGTTTTAAGCACTTGTTATTTTGGCACACTCTCTTACACACCCTCACGGTGTGCGAATTGCGGCTTCAATAATAAAACAGTTAAACTCATTAAACACGGAACTAAACTATCACGTATCACACTCCCTAAAACAAATAACCTTCCAACCTATCTCTTTTTAAAGAAGCAACGCTTCTTATGCAAAGGATGTAAAACAACCTTTATCGCTTCAACTTCGATGGTAAAACGAAATTGTTTTATCTCCAAACGTGTCTATA
>NZ_AODH01000010.1 GCF_000525915.1 Brochothrix campestris FSL F6-1037
GTGAAAATAAGAAGTCTAGAAAGTTCTTCTGGACGACGATTAGAAAAGGATATTTCTATATCTGAACAATTGGATAAAGTAACGAAAGAGCTAAACTTATTAAAAAAAATATTTTTCTCAAGAAAGATGGTGATAGCTGAAAATATAGTGCAGTTTATTAAACAAAATACAGATACCTTTTCCATTACTAAATTAACGGAATTATTTGGAATATCTAGAAGTTTTTATTATCGTCACCAAAATAAAGAGACATTTAAATTTTCCTATCTAGAGCAAAGGATTCAAAAACTAACGAAAGAAAATCACTTTCTCTATGGCTATCGGAAAATTCATGCACTTATCAGTAACGCGTTTTTTGTAGGTATTAATAAAGGAGCTAGGATTATGCGTAAATAGGGATAAAATTGTATTGTGAAGAAGAAAAAATTTAAGAAGCTTGGTAATCCAAATGAATTTTTTGGAAATGTCATTACTAAGGATTGGGCAATAGCTATACCTCTTTGTAAAGTGACAATGGCTATTACTTAGCTACCTTAAAGCAAATGGATAAATTTCCAAAAGGAGCCATTTTACCTAGTGAGCAAGGTTCAACCTACACTACAAAAGAATTTTTTGAAGTAGCCCGCAAAAAAAACGTTATCCGAAGTATGTCCCGTATGGGGACGCCCTCAGATAACGCACCAATAGAATTGTTTCATTCCTCGTTAAAGTCTGAAACATTCTACATTAACAAAGAACCGATTGGTTCTAATAACATTGTAATCGATAGTGTTGAAAACTACATTACATTTTGGAATAACAAACGAGTCTTAACGAAATTAGGTCATCTTTCACCAGTAGATTACCGGAAAAAGATGACCTAATGAGATGCTCTTTTTAAATTGTGTCAAAAAGTAGTTGCATTCCCGTTTTCTATCGGTTCTCTTTTAGGTTTTAGACAAAGTCGAATCAAATTGCTTTTACTTTGAATGTTAGTTCAAGTGACTTTAGCTACGAGAATATAAGGCTAAATCGACATACTGTTAGTCTCTCCGGCCTAAATAAATCATTACCAAACGTAATAATTCCATCACAGCAACTGCTGCAGCTGCAACATACGTCATCGCAGCGGCACTTAACACTTTACGTGCCTGTGGCTCTTCATCACTTTGCAAAATACCAGTAGCTACCAATTGATTTAACGCCCGATTTGATGCATCAAATTCAACTGGCAAGGTAACGAGTTGAAACAGCACACCAGCAGCCATTAAAGCAATCCCGATTAACAAGAAACTGTTTAATGCAGTGAAAATAATCCCAATTAAAATAAACACATACGAGATATTTGAACTGATGTTTGCTACCGGAACAAGTGCGCTGCGTACGCGCATGAAGTTATAGTTTTGCGCATCTTGAATCGCATGTCCAACTTCATGTGCAGCGACTGCTGTGCCAGCGATTGTTGTCCCATGATAGTTCGCTTCTGATAAAAAGACACCTTTTTTACTCGGATCATAGTGATCGGTTAAATGCCCTTTAACAGGGTGAATTGTTACATCAAACAAGCCATTCTCATCTAAAATACGACGTGCCACTTGTGCACCTGTCATCCCATTACGGTTGGGTACTTTTTGGTATTTTTCATACGTCGCTTTGACACGATATTGTGCCCACAGCGGAATAATCATGATGACGACAATATAAATTAAATATGAACCCATTATTAACACATCCTTATTTTTAATATGTATTACTTAATAGTTTACCGTCTTTATAACACCAACGCAATTGATAAGCTAGACGGGGCTACTCTGATAACGTGATGCCGTGCAATTCATTCAAAGCGCTTGCATAGATTGTAAATTTTTGTGCATCACCTGCATCTAAGGCCTCATTGATCGCTTGCTCCAATTGCTCAATTCGTTCTTGCCGAAGTTTTTCATCAACAAAGTGGTTGACTGTTTGTTGTTCGTCCGCACTAAGTTTTTGCTCCAACTTGAAGGGATTTTCTTCATGGACGCGAGCATATTGTGGTGCAAGCATCGCGTTCGGAAAATCAATATCGAGATACAGCTCCTGCTCTGGATGCATCCGAATATCATGAAAAGCTTTTTGAGGGTCAGTCGTTACAAGCTGCTGTTTAAAAAACAAAAACGGTTCTTGTTTCTCAGTGTCGGTCGAGATTAATAACGCCCGTTCGCATTTGGTACTATCTGAGACAAAATGAACACTTGCCAATAAGGTGTCATCTCCTTTTAAAAATTCCAATAAGATGCGCACCTCTGGCACGTGAATCCGAAAATGTTGTATAAACCACGTTAAAAAGTCGCGTTTTTCCGTCACTGTAATCGCCACGGTCCTCACTCCTATTCGTTATCGTCTAAGTAACTCACTTCTTGTAAAATTTCGGCATCATCTGGTTGAAGCGCTAAATACTTCGTCCACAGCTCAAGTGCTTTTGCTGTTTGCCCCTCTTCACGCATAAAGTAACCATAGTCTTTTAAGAACAGTGGATTTTCTGCATAACGTGCATACGCTTTTTCAAACGCTGCCGCTGCCTTATCAAATTCCTCTAATTCTTTATACGCAATAGCTGAATCCCAGTCCAATTGCGGATCGATTTCTTCATTTTCTTGTTCCATCCATGAACTCAAATCAATCACTGCCGCAAAGTCTGCTTGTTTTAAGAACAGTTTGTTTAGAGTGAGCGCGGCTTCCATGAAATGAGGGTCAAGCACTAGTGTTTCACGTAAGTACTTTTCAGCAGCCTCTTGATCATCTAATTTAAGGGCAATTTTTCCACCTTCAAAGTAAAGCTCTTTGTTGAAGTTATCAAGCACTGTTCCTTCTTTAATCACCGTGAATGCTTCGACTAATTTATTTTCATGTTCATAGGCTTTCGCTAAGTACGGATAAAGTGAGGTATAGTTTGGATCCAATTCTTTTAATTGGTTAAAGGCTTCAATTGAACGAACCATTTTATGCGCCTGGAAGGCCGTAAAAGCTAAACCAAATAAGGTATCGACATTAGCATGTTGGTCCAATGCTGCTTCATAATGGCTCATTGCTTCTTCAAATGACCCACCACTGCTGTAACATTCTGCTAAGCGTTGTTGAATGAGGACCCCTGATACTTCATCAATGCCTGCTTCAAGAACAGTATTATAGTAGTTAATCGCGTTAACGAAACGACCCATTTGATTGTAATGTTCACCGAGGGCAAAATCAATAATAGGTTCTTCTGGTACCATATCTTTTGCTTCTAATAATTTTTGTTCGGTTACTTCGAACAAACCTTGTGATTGATACAAATCAGCTAATACTAATAACGCCCGTGGGTAGCTGTCGTCTTCTGGATGTACTTGGTCTAGGTATGTCAACGCCGTATCTTCATCATCGCGGTCAACATTTATTTCAGCTAGGGCAACGAGTAACTCACCTTCACCGGGATAATTAATCAGTAATGTTCCATATAAAGCTTCTGCCTCATCTAAAAAACCGAGTTGGAGAAGTTGTTCTGCTAAATCATATTGTTCTTCATCATTGTCGTTCTCCAGTGCCTTGTTAAGATAAACATGTGCACCTTCTAAATCATCATTATGTAGCGCTTCAATCATTTTCATACCATATGCCATTTATTTCAAATCCTTTCTCTTGCTCATGGTTACTAATTGTACCATATTATGACAAAAAAAGACTGTCGCCTGTTTAGAAAAATTATTAGGCGGAAAAAGACAGCCATCACGTAGTGTGGCTGTCTCAGACTGAAGATAAACGAGAGGATATAACAACGTTTCTTTTCAGTCAAGTCATCTTTTCGCCAAAGTCACTTGAACGAACGTTCAAAGTAAAACCAGTTTAATTCGACTTTGTCTCAAATTGTCGTTTAATCCGTTAGGGGTTTGATTAAACATTTATTTTGCCAACTCAGCAATATCCTCAAAAAAGGTCGGGTACGACACGGTAATCGCTGCCGCATCCGCCAATTCGACAGGTTCACTTGCAATTAAACCTGCCACCGCTAACATCATCCCAATACGGTGATCACCATGTGAGGAGACCAGCCCACCATGTAAGGGGGTTGGTCCGTTAATAATTAAGCCGTCCGCGGTTGGGATAATATCGGCCCCTAACGTTTGTAATTCTGTTGCGACAGTATCAATGCGGTTTGTTTCTTTCACCTTCAGTTCTTCGGCATTTTTAATGACGGTCGTACCTGTTGCCTGTGTTGCCAGTAAGGCAATAATCGGCAGTTCATCAATCAAGCGTGGAATAAGACTGCCGCCGATTTCAGTTGCCGTTAATTTGGCAGTGCTCACTGTTAAATCCGCCATTGGTTCTCCGGTAGTCTTGTTTGCTGTTTGCGTAATGTTTGCGCCCATTTGCGCCAACACCTCAAGAATACCCGTTCGAGTTGGATTAACGCCGACATTGGTCAACCTCACCTGTGAATTGGCAACCAAGCTTGCTGCCACTAAAAAGAAGGCTGCTGATGAAATATCACCTGGTACATAGACGTCTTGTCCTTGTAATTCCGGCTGTTTTTTTAACGTAAGTGTTAAACCATCAATCGCAATTTCACCACCAAATTGTTGCAACATCCGTTCGGTATGGTCACGCGATTTTTCTTTTTCAACAACGGTTGTCTCCGTCTCGCTTTGCATTCCCGCAAATAAAATAGCGGACTTCACCTGTGCACTGGCAACTGGCATGTCGTAATGAATACCTCTTAGTTGCGAATGACCGTTCACTTCTACCGGTGCCAATCCACCAGGCTGTGCTTTTAGCGTGGCTTGCATCAGTGTTAACGGTGCAATGACACGGTTCATCGGTCGTTTTTGAATCGACAGATCACCGGTTAAGCGACTCGTGAATGGACGGCCTGCTAAAATACCCATCATGAGACGAATCGTTGTGCCTGAGTTGCCTACATCGAGAATATCTGTTGCCTGTCGGAGCGCAGCAATCCCTTGCCCATGCACGCGGACACAGTCAGCCTCAAGTTCAATGGCAACCCCTAACTGGCGAAAAACGGCAATTGTACTTAAACAATCGTCTCCCTTTAAAAAAATGACGAATCGTTGTTTCACCCTTCGCCAATGCACCAAACATAATCGCTCGGTGTGAAATCGACTTATCACCCGGCACTTCAATCGTGCCGTTTAATTGTTGTACTCGTGTTATTGTTCTCATCGCTTAACCTCTATTCTAGGACGCTGCATTCAAATGACGTCGCTTGTTCAATGACTTGTTTGGCGCGTTGACGCTCTTGTGTAGACTGAAAACTAATCTGTAAAATCCCCATAATATCCTCGCGCGTTTCGACAACACGAATGTTCGTCAAACTAATATGAGCAGCCGCAAGGACGCTTGTTACTTCTGAAATCACACCAGGATAATCGGGGATATCAATCAACAGGTCACTATAGCCGTGTAAGGCATGACGCTGTTTATTCGGTAACTCCTCGCGGTACGTTTTAGCTTCGGCAAAAAAGGCATGGATGGCTTCTTCATTACCATTGGCAACAAGTGCTTGTATCAAGGCTACTTCATTTTGCCACATCGCCAACAATTCAACGAGGTTGTCGCGGTTTTCTAAGATGATGTCGGTCCACATTTTGGGGTTACTTGCAGCAATCCGGGTCACATCCCGAAACCCACCCGCAGCCAGCTGAATCGTCTGTGGCAATCGTTTCGTATATTTAGCGGTTTGTTGAATCAGTCCGGCGGCAATTAAATGCGGTAAATGACTAATCATTCCCACCATTTGATCATGTTGCTGCGCTGAACTAATTAAAAAATGGGCCTTTGTTCCTTCTAAGTAATGTTGCAATTCTGGAATACGGGCAGCCGCACGATCATTGGCAGGTGTGAGCATGTAGAGGGCGTTTTCAAATAATATCGCCTTCGCCGCTTGCACACCACTCTTATGTGAGCCCGCCATTGGATGACCGCCAATAAACGTATAATCCTGTGCCGTTAAAACCGCGGCTGTCTGTTCGACCGTTGCCTTCGTACTGCTCGTATCGGTAATAATCACCGTTTGTTGCAGAGGGAGTTGGGCTAAATGCTGAATCATCGCCTTCGTTTGTCGGACTGGCGCTGCTAACACAATCACATCCGCTTGCGAAGCCTGGGCATCAAAATCAGTTGCCACCTCATCAATCACACCTAGACGCAATGCTTCTGCTAAGGTTGCTAGATGGGCATCATGACCAATAATTCTCACATCGGGTGCTCCACGTTTAACTGCTAACGCTAAGGAGCCGCCAATTAAACCGATGCCTATTAATAAAAGTCGTTTTGTCATTGTCACACCTCTTTTAATGTTAAATCCGGGCGCAACTGTACCGCTTCGTTTTGGTAAACGTGATGGATGGCCGCCTGTTCCAGATCACTGTCACAGTGAACCATCACACGAATACAGAGTGGTAAGGCATTTGGTACCGACATTTCAAGCATGTCAATCACTGGCACATACTCAAAACCTTTAAAGGAACGAACAAACTTGGCCGGAAAACAAGCAGTGACATCTGCTGTTGCAGAAAAGAACACTGAGCTAATCTGTTCTGCTTGCAACTGGTTCCTCTCAATTATTTCGGTTAGTAAGGCCACCGTTGCCGTTTCAATGGCTGCGGTTGTATTTTGAGCAATTGTCGTTGCCCCTCGAATCCCTCTCATCATCTCGTTCGCCTCGCTCTTCTATGTTTTAGTGCATTGCTTCAAATGCTTCTGCTAACTGTGTTTTCGTCACAACTTGTGAAATCGGTTGACCGACCGCGTTCAACAAAACAAAATGAATCGCTTGATAGGTTGTTCTTTTTATCGTGCATCATTTTATCATACAATTGTTCGAAGGTCAGTGTTGGTGGTAATGAAAAGTCATAGCCGAGCTTTTCGGCCCAGTGTTGCCATCTGGTGACATCAAACTGCAAACCGGTTAGTTGCTGTGATAATAATAAGGCGAATTTCATGCCAATCATGATTGCTTCACCATGGAACCAGTGTTTGAAATCACCAGCTGCTTCGACCGCATGGCCAAATGTATGCCCAAAATTGAGATAGGCACGGATGCCTTGTTCACGCTCATCTTCGGCAACGATATCGGCCTTAATTTGAATCCCTTTGGTTAAAAATGGTGTCATGTCGCGCGCGTATAACGAGGCGCAATTTTGATAATTAGCCATCACTTCGGCTAACAAAGTGGCATCGGCAATTAGTCCGTGTTTGATTAACTCGGCAAAGCCTGATCGCATTTGGCGTTCAGGCAAGGACGCCAATAAACTTGTATCGTAATAAACTGCCTGCGGTTGATGAAAGGCACCAACGATGTTTTTAGCTAAGGGATGATTGATAGCGGTCTTGCCACCAACAGCACTATCATGTGCTAAGACAGTGGTTGGCAGTTGGATAAAATCAATGCCGCGCATGTATGAGGCGGCCACAAAGCCGGCTAAATCGCCGACTGCTCCACCACCTAAGGCGACGATAACGCTTTTACGGTCCAAGTTATGGCTAATCATATGTGTCATCGCCGCTTCGTAGATTGCAAATGTTTTAGCAGACTCGCCGTTTGGTGTCACAAACGGCAACACACTATTGCTGCTGTTCTGTAACCAGTCACAAACTTCTTTATACAAGATGGATACATGCTGATCGGTGATGACTAATACATGTGAATAGTTGGCCAACAATCCCTCTATCGTCTTTTTTTGTTGTTGCAAACAGTTTTGCTCAACGACAACAGGATAACTAGCCGTTGCCGTTTTCACTGTAATCGTAGGCATTTTAAAACTCCTTTGCGCTTTGACGTCTGGCTGCGACTTCACGTTTTAAATCAGCTAAGGTCGCGTGTGAAAACTCTTCTAAAATCGCGTTGGCAACTTCCCAAGCAACCACATGCTCAGCTACGACACTCGCCGCTGGCACAGCACACGAATCAGAACGTTCAACGCTCGCTTTAAATGGTTCTTTTGTATCAATATCAACACTTTGGAGTGGACGGTATAACGTCGGAATTGGTTTCATCACACCACGGACGACAATCGGCATTCCAGTTGACATTCCCCCCTCAAATCCACCTAAATGATTCGTCCGACGGCTATAACCGTCTGTTTCGTTGTAAAGGATTTCATCCTGCACTTCACTACCAGGAATGTTAGCCATTTCAAAACCTAGGCCAAATTCAACCCCTTTAAAGGCATTGATACTCATTACTGCTGCCGCAATGCGGGCATCCAGTTTACGATCATAATGAACGTAGCTGCCGATGCCTTCAGGCACGTTATCTACCACAACTTCAACTAAACCACCGATTGTATCACCATCACGACGCGCTTGGTCCATCCGTGCTTTCATTTGTTCATTGGCTTCTTCATCTAAGGTACGCGTTTCGGATTGTTCAGCCCGTGCTTGAATTTCACTAGCTGTTAGTTGTGAAATATCAACAGTCGCTGTCACACCACCAATTTTACGTACATGACTCGCAACGGTAATGCCTAATTCACTTAATAGTTGTTTGGCAACTGAACCAGCTGCCACTCGCATCGTCGTTTCACGTGCTGACGAGCGTTCTAAGACATTTCGTAAATCACGGTGCCCATACTTGATACCACCGACTAAATCAGCGTGACCGGGACGTGGGCGTGTTACAGTACGTTTCACCACCACATCGTCAGCGATTGGTTCACTGCCCATTTCTTTTAACCAATGACGGTAATCGAGGTTTGTCACTGCTAAGGCAACAGGTGAACCTAAGGTTTTGCCATGACGTACACCGGCTGTGATTGCCACCTGATCTTTTTCGATTTTCATACGTCCACCACGCCCATAGCCACCTTGACGTCGTTTTAAGTCTTTGTTTATATCTTCAGCAAGGATCGTAAAACCTGCTGGTAACCCTTCAATAATCGTTGTAAGTTGTGGACCATGTGATTCTCCTGCGGTTAAATATCTCATCGTTTAACACTCCTGTTCTTTATCGCTTTAAAGTATATTAGTAGTTTAGCATAATTTAGAAACTGCTTCAACCTAGTATACCCTTTTTTGCCAATTATCGAAATAGTAAGTCTATTTAATGACGTAAAAAAAGTCCGACAGCTGCAACATCTCCGTTACCTTTGCCCGACTTTCTGTTATTCTTTAACCAATTTGTTCTGTTTTGTTAAAAAACAAACCAATTTCACGCGCTGCACTTTCAAGTGAATCTGAGCCATGCACGACGTTTAATGATGTATCCGTCGCAAACCGACCACGAATTGATGCTAAATCGGCCTCTAAATGATTCGTCTTCCCATTCAATTTACGACCTACTGCCACAGCATTTTCCCCCTTGCCAAATCATCGCAAAAACTGGACCTGAAGTAATGAATGTAATTAATTTTGCATAAAAAGCCTTACCTTCGTGTTCAGCGTAATGCTGTTTGGCAAGTTCTTCCGAAATCACCATTAATTTTGCTGCCTTAAGTTGCAAGCCTTTTTGTTCGTATTGTTTGATAACTTCCCCTATTAACTGACGCTTTACACCATCAGGTTTAACCATAATAAATGTTTGTTCCATGACTATGCACCCCTTTATTTAAACTCATCCGTTGCTATCAGACTCGATTGTTACCTACGTTTAATCGTCGCGATCTAATAAATAATTAGTAATTTGACGTAACGGCTTTGTTGCTGTTGGGTTTTGAAATGAATCAAGAATCGCAACTGCTTTCCGTAAGTATTGTTCACTCACAAGCTGTGCTTGTTCAATCGCGCCACTTGAGCGGATGGCTGTTAATACCGCTTGTAGCTCTGCTGGTGATGTTGTTTCATTGACACTTGCTATTTGCGCCTGTATGAGAGGGTTCTTCATCGCCAACAAGGCCGGTAAAGTGATGTTCCCTTGGCGTAAATCTTCACCGACTGGTTTGCCAATTGCAGCCGCTGTCATCGTATAATCTAAAATGTCATCTCTAATCTGAAAAGACATACCGACATAATAGCCAAACAAATACAGTTTCTTCGCATGTTGCTCAAGCCCACCGGCAATTGCACCTAATTGGCAGCTAGCTGCGATCAGCACCGCGGTTTTACGTTTAATGCGACGTAAGTACACACGTATGTTTTGTGTGGCATCGTATTGATAGCGGATTTGTTCAATCTCACCTAAGCTCAATTCATAGGTTGTTTGACTCAAAATCTGATGAATTTGCGGGTTACCCATTTGAGCAACACTTTCCAAACTTTTAGCAAAGAGATAATCGCCTGCATACATGGCGATATGATTATCCCATTTCGCCTTGACCGATATTTTGCCGCGACGCATGTCTGAATCATCGACCACATCATCATGTAAAATTGACGCCGAGTGAATTAATTCAATCGCAACAGCGAGTTTCATTGCAGCGGCTTGATTAATTTTACCGAGCCGGGCACATAGCAGCACAAAAATCGGACGGATACGTTTGCCACCTGCTGCTAACAATTGATTCGCCGCTTGTTCAATGATCGGTGATTCTTCCGATTCGACAAGATTAAGGAGCGCTTTATCAATTGTTTTTAAGTCTTTTTTCAAGCTGGCATAAAGACTCATTAAATCCAACATTTTTTTTGCCATTTAACTTTTCTTCACACCCATGTGCGTTGCAGCAGCGCCACCCGAAAATGATTTATACGTCACTGCCACAAAACCTGCTTTCACGAACAACTGTGCCAATCGTTCTTTATCGGGAAACAGACGTGTCGAATCATTTAACCAAGCGTATTCTTTATAACTCTTAGCAAAAACACGTCCAAATAACGGCATTACATATTTAAAATAACCAAAGTATAGTTGACGGTAACCCGGCATGGTTGGTTGTGAGGTTTCTAAACAAGCCAATAAGCCGCCTGGTTTTAACACCCGGTTAATTTCTTGTAAAACCGTTAAGTAGTCAGGGACATTTCGCAACCCAAAACCAATTGTTACATAGTCAAAGCTGTTATCAGCAAATGGCAATTCCATTGCATTACCTTCAATTAATGTAATGTTATCGAAGGCAGAGGCATCGACCTTTTTTTTGTCCTTCAGCTAACATATTGGCTGAAAAATCAAAACCGGTAACATCACCCGTTGGCCCAACAGCCTCGGCCATTGATAAGGTCCAATCAGCCGTACCACAACATACATCCAAGGTTTTGGAACCTGGTTTAATCATCATGTCTGACATCGTTTGTTTCCGCCAACCTTTATGCAATTGAAAGCTGATAACCGCGTTCATTTTATCATAACCGGGCGATACTTTTTCAAACACATCATGTACTTTTTCGAGTTTTGACTGTTGATCTAATTCTTCTTTACTCATAATTTAACGGTCTCCCCTTTACTATTCGGATCAATGAGGTTGTTTAAATGCGTCTTTAACTGCACACTCACGGTTCCTTCTTCAGCTTGTTTCAACGCAGTCGCCAACTTAGCGACTAACGTTTCAATCAGACTTTGTCGCTGTTCTATTTGAGTATCAATCAGACGTGTTGGACGCTGTTTTAACCGGGCCAAAGCAAGTGCCCATTGATAGATTGTTTGTTGCTGTTGCGTAAAGCCAAAGTAGCCTGCTAATGACGTATGAATGAGCGACTCCGTCACCATTAATTGGCCTAAATCGCCCTTGGTCTGTGGCAGTTGTTCGTAATAATTGGCCCGTACTTGATTGATGTCACCAATTGCCTGTGAAAAGATAGCGAGTAAATCTTCATTCGCTAGCTTAGCTAATTCACGGTAATATAAACCGCTATAATAATCTCCTGCTAACACAGCCAGTTGACGCTCTTTGCGTATTGCTTCGGTCGCTAAGGTCCCTTCACTCACAGCTTCATGAATGTCGAGCGCTTGTTTAATGAGTAGGGTTGCACACATAATTTGCGAACGCTTCTCAACTGATGGTTGCTGCTGGACAATTTCATAGGTGACCAGCACTTCGGTTAACGTGCTTTGGGGCACTTGAAAATGCTGTTCTAAATAGGGGTAGTCTGCTCGCTTGCGAATATATGACAAGATGTTATTCACATCGTCGGTTGTTTGTTGGAACATCTTATCCCCCTTTCTAAACGGTTACTTAATCATATTCAATAATTCAAGACGTGCAGCATCATTGTCAGCATAATGGCCTCGTGCTGCTGTCGTAATTGTCACTGCTCCTGGCTTTTTAACACCGCGCATCGTCATACACATATGTTCGGCTTCAACAAAGACGTACACACCCGCTGCCTTGAGTTCAGTCATAATCATTTCCGCCACCGTCACTGTAATACGTTCTTGGACTTGGGGACGCTTACTTATTTCTTCGACAATTCGTGCCAGTTTGCTTAAACCGACGACCTTACCATTTTGAGGTAAATAGGCAATACTAACTGTTCCAAAAAAAGGAACAAGATGATGTTCACAGACGGAATAAAATGGAATATCTTTGACTAAGACCATTTCACTGTATGGCTCATCAAACACGGTCGTTAAATGCTGTTTAGCATCGGTGTGAAGACCGCTAAAAATTTCTTCATACATACGCGCTACACGCATTGGCGTATCGATTAAACCTTCTCTTGTCGGATCTTCGCCAACAGCTTCTAAAATACTTTTCACTGCGGCTGCGATTTTTTCCTTTATTAACAGTCATAGACACCTTCTCCACCTTATAAAATACTTCTAATACATCATATCATACACCCTTTTAGAAATAAATACGTCTTTCTACTGTCTCACTGACTTACCGTTATCTTAAAAGCATTTTATAAACTGCTGTTTTGGGAGATAAATTATAACCGCTACACTTAAACCATTAGCTAGCGCGACTTAGGCAAAAAAAAAAAGAACTGCCGAGGCAGTTCTTAACACTATCTGTAAAATATGTAATTATTTTACAGCATCTTTAAGTGCTTTACCTGGTTTGAAAGCAGGTACTTTACTTGCTGGAATTTGGATTTCTTTACCAGTTTGTGGGTTACGGCCTTTACGAGCTGCACGATCACGAACTTCAAAGTTACCAAAGCCAATTAATTGAACTTTTTCGCCTTTAGCTAAAGTGTCTTGAATAGAAGCGAAAACAGCTTCTACCGCTTTAGTTGCGTCTTTTTTAGATAATTCTGTTGCTTCTGCAACACTGTTTACTAAATCTGTCTTGTTTGCCATTGTATGTTTTCACCTCCTTGAAAAAGGATAATTAAAAATCGTACGGTTTGAAAAATCAAGTGATTTAAAAAACTTAATTTCATTAAAAGATTATCACATAAACCTTGTCACTGCAAGTGATTAGACGTTTTTTTAAGCGTTTTCACACCTTTTAGACTATATAATGACTAGTTTTAGCTTAATATTCGCTTTTTTTTCTGGCGACCCATCAGCTCATCGACTGCGACAGTAGGGGATTTCTCATCATACAAAATACCGTAAATCGCCTCGGTAATCGGCATTGAAATCTGCAGTTTTTTTGCCCACAAATAAACAGCTTCGGTTGTGCGAACTCCTTCAACAATCATACCAACTGATGCCAACACTTCCGTTAACGTTTCACCTTTACCTAAACGATAACCAGTTTGCCAGTTACGTGAATGTTGACTCGTACAAGTGACAATCAAATCACCGATGCCTGTTAAGCCCGAAAAAGTTTCTTCCTCCGCACCGACGGCTTCACCAAGACGAATAATTTCGCGCATGCCACGCGTAATTAAAGCGGCTTTGGCATTGTCGCCATTACCGACACCATCAGATATTCCGGCACCGAGGGCAATGATGTTTTTTAAGGCACCACCAATTTCTGTACCGATAATATCATGGTGGGTATAAACCCGTAAATTCAAATTAGAAAAGGCATTTTGAACAAGCTTTGCAGCCGACTCATCTGTTGAAGCTGCTGTTAGTGTTGTTGGCATCCGCCGACACACTTCTTCGGCGTGACTTGGGCCAGACAAAGCGACAACCGCCGCCACGAGTGACGGTGTCATTGCATCAGTAATAATCTCCGAGATTCGTAAATTCGTTTCTGGTTCGATTCCTTTACTGACATGAACAACAACCACGGGATGATCAAGCTGCGTATTAATTGACGCAATCACTTCACGAATCGCCTTTGTCGGCACTGCCAACACGAGTATATCAATGTCTCTTAAAACCGTTGCCATTGATGCAGTCGCTTTTAAATTAGTTGGTAGTTCGACATCAGGTAAGTATTTCTGATTACGGTGTTGATCATTAATTTCCACGGCGGCAGCCTCACGATGAGACCACATTGTGACGTCCACTTGGTTATCGGCTAATACAGAAGCTAAGGCAGTACCCCAGCTCCCTGTACCTAACACTGCAATTTTACTCATTATAATCACCCTTCATTCACATGAATTTATTTACGTTGACGAGAAATCAAACGAATCGGTGTCCCTTCAAACGTGAAGACATCACGAATACGGTTTTCTAAGAAACGTTGGTAAGAGAAATGCATTAACTCTGGGTTATTGACAAAGACAACGAAGGTTGGCGGTTGAATTGCCACCTGTGTTGCGTAATAAATACGTAAACGTTGGCCTTTATCTTGCGGTGCTGGGTTAATCGCAACGGCATCGGTAATAACTTCATTCAAGACGCTTGATTGCACGCGCATTGAGTGACTGTTATACACATCGTTAATGATTGGGAACAATTTAGGTAAACGTTGTTTCGTTAAAGCTGACACAAAAATGATTGGCGCATAATCCAAGAAGATAAATTGTTCACGAATATCAGTTGTGAATTTATCCATTGTTTTATTGTCTTTATCCAATGTGTCCCATTTATTAACAACGATAATAATCCCACGGCCTGCCTCATGTGCATAACCGGCAATTTTTTTATCTTGTTCACGGATGCCTTCTTCAGCATTGATTACGACTAAAACAACATCTGAACGTTCAATCGCGCGCAATGCCCGTAAAATACTGTATTTCTCAGTATTTTCATAAACCTTACCTTTTTTACGCATACCGGCTGTATCAATCATCACGTACTCTTGATCATCAAACGTATGCGGTGTATCGATTGCATCACGCGTTGTACCAGCGATATCCGAAACGATGACACGTTCCTCTCCTAACATCGCGTTAATCAATGAAGATTTCCCAACGTTTGGACGGCCAATTAAACTAAATTTGATGGTACCTTCTTCGTATTCAATCTCATCTTTTTCAGGGAAGCTTGCGATTGCTTTATCAAGTAAATCACCAAGACCAAGACCATGTGAACCTGAAATCGGGTACGGTTCGCCAAATCCAAGTGCATAGAAATCATAAATTTCTGAACGCATTTCTGGATTATCGACTTTGTTAACTGCTAACACGACCGGTTTATTTGAACGATATAAAATTTTCGCAACAGCTTCATCAGCATCAGTGACACCTTCACGCCCGTTGACGATAAAAATAATGACATCCGCTTCTTCAATCGCGATTTCGGCTTGTTGACGAATTTGTTCCATAAACGGTTCGTCACTCAATTCAATCCCACCTGTATCGATGACGTTAAATTGTTGTGTTAACCACTCACTTGCTGAATAAATACGGTCACGAGTTACTCCGGCAACGTCCTCAACGATTGAGATACGTTCTCCGACAATACGGTTAAATATTGTTGATTTGCCGACGTTCGGACGGCCAACAATTGCTATTACTGGTTTTGCCATACAATCACCTTCTTTTCTTTACATTAATTAATAAAGCGCCTCACCTGTACTTCACACCGACTGAATCAATCACGTGTGATTAAAGACAAGAGAGACGCTTTACTATCATACAATTAGTCTTTTAAGTTCATTGCTTTCAGTTTATCAGCGTCAAATAATTCGCCTAAAGAGAAACCACTTTCTTCTTCTGGAAGTGTATATGATTCCACTGCTTTTTTAGTTGCTTTTGGTGCTTTTGGTGCTTTTTCTTCAACGACAGGTGCGTCAGTCAAAGCTTTGATTGATAAGCTAATACGACGTTCTGCTGTATCAACACTTAAGACTTTCACTGTTACAGCTTGTCCTTCTTTTAATACTTCTTGTGGCGTACCAATACGTTCGTGTGCAATTTCAGAAATATGCACAAGACCATCAACACCAGGTAAGATGTTAACAAAGGCACCAAAGGTCGTTAAACGAGCAACAGTTCCTTCTAACACATCATCAGGTGCTACTTGTTCAGCGATGTTATCCCAAGGTTGTGGTAATGTTGCTTTGATTGAAAGTGCTAAACGGTTTTTGTCTTTATCAACGCCGATTACTTTCACTTTCACTGTTTCACCAACAGTAACAACTTCGTTCGGGTTAGACACACGTTTGTTAGCCAATTGTGAAATATGCACAAGGCCATCAACGCCGTTAACTGTAACGAACGCACCAAAGTTTGTTAAACGAGCGACAGTACCTTCAACGATATCACCTTCGTTAATTGTTGCAAATAATTCAGCTTGTTTAACTGCTTTTTCTGCTTCAACAATTGCACGATGAGATAAAACAACGCGCCCTTTTTCTTGAACAAATTCAACAATTTTAACGGCCAATGTTTGACCTTTATATGATGAAAAATCTTCAACGAATTGATCAGATACTAATGAGCCTGGAATAAAGGCACGAATACCAACATTAGCCACTAACCCACCTTTAACAACTTCTGTTACTGTTGCATCAAAGATTGTACCGTTTTCGAATTTTTCTTTTAAGTCAGTCCAAGTTTCACCTTCAGCTGCTTTTGTTTTTGATAAAACGATTAAATCATCTTCAACACGTGTAACAACAAGTGTTAATTCGTCGCCAACCTTTACAAGTTCATGAGCATCTTCAACAGGTTCTACTGCTAATTCAGAAGCTGGTAATAACCCATCTTGTTTTGCATTTGGGATACTTACAAACACTTTTTTATTTTCAACACTTGATACAGTCGCTACAACAGTATCACCTTTTTTCAATTCAGCAATTTCAAACGTAAACATTTCTTCAGTCATTTCGTTCATCCTCTCTCTACCATCACTCTATTATCTGTTTAATATACAGTTATCCTTATTTTACCACAGTTTTACTGCAAATATAAAAACGTTTTTTTTATGCGTGCAACTTTGTCTGAGCTAAATCATAAATCCGTGTGGATACTTCATCGATTGAAAGTGAAGTTGTATCCAATTCAATTGCGTCCTCTGCCTTTTTTAACGGCGCATGTTTCCGCGTGTAATCAAGGTTATCACGTGCTTCGATTTCTTCTTTTAAGAGTTCAAGTGGCACATGTTTATAACCTTTCGCCTTATTTTCATTAAAGCGACGAATCGCACGTTCATCGACTGATGCGAGTAAAAATATTTTCAATTCAGCGTTAGGGAGGACATTCGTACCGATATCACGACCGTCCATCACAACACCACCATCAGCAGCAAAGGCAAGTTGGCGTTTTTTCATTTCTTCACGTACACTCAACACTTGGGCCACGATTGAGACATTGTTTGTGACCGCTTCTGAGCGAATGGCGTCACTAACATCAACATTGTTTAAAAAAACACGTTGCCCACCATTCACTTCGTCAGGTGCAAACGTAATTGCAACTGTCGGTAAAAGGTGTTCTAACTCTGATTCACTTGACAATGTCACCTGTGCTTGTTGGGCCGCATACGTCAATGTTCGGTACATAGCTCCTGTATCTAAATATATATATCCTAAACGATTGGCAACAATTTTTGCCACTGTACTTTTACCGGCTGCAGCTGGTCCATCGATTGCTATACAAATTCCAGACATTTGCTCACTCTCTTTCCTCATCAAACTGTTATTTATCCACTAACTATAATACCTATCTTTGGTAGGATATGCAATAAAATTCAAAATGAATGCATTATCTAAAAAAAGCAAAACCACTCGCTGGGAGGGTTTTGCTTTTAGCAGACTGACTTCATTTTTTCTTCAGTAATTAAAGTCAAAACTGAGATGATTTCACTTCTATAACTAATTAGCCGGGATTGTCAACGTTGCGCCAACAGAAACAGTATTACCCGAAAGACCATTTGCATTGCGGATTAACGCTTGATTTTCTGCATTACCAGACCCGTAACTAATCAATGCGATATGATACAAGGTGTCACCAGCTTGTACTGTATAAGTTGATGCTGGTGTCTTTTCTTCACTTTCACTTGATTCTTCTGACGTACTTGTTTGAGCTGTTTCGGATTCACGTGCTTTAGCTGATTCTGCTGCTTTTTCAGCTTTCGCTCGTGATTCCGAAGCTAATCTTTCGTTTTCTTTCGCTTTTTTATCAGACTCAGCTTTGGCTTTTTCAGCTTTTTCTTTCGAAGCTTTTTCAGCTTTTGCTTCTTCTTTTGCTTTTTGAGCAGCAGTTACTGTTTCTTTCGAAGCTGCCGACGTGTTTTTCTCGATTACAACACTGCTATCTGATGACGTATCTTTCACAACGTCATTTTTATTTTCAGCATTTTCATGAACATAGGCATAAGTAATCAGACACGCGAGTGGAATGATGATAATGGCAATAAGCAACGTACTCAAAAAAGGATACTTAAAAATCACATTCTTCTTTTTTTTGATTGCGTCGATTTGCGCGACTCAACTCATCCTCTGCAATCTTATTCTTTTCTTCTTTATAGTCGTCATTATTATAATTAGACATTTAGGCACCTCCATCATTATTACTATTTTTTCAATTATCGTATATATCCAGTATACTTTTAAAACAGGTTTTCAACAAGAAATATCCCTGTAAATATTACATTTTCTTTACAAATATTTCCCAAAGTGTCATTTTCCAATCTTTTTCTGCTATTAATTTAGGTCTTTTTTGCTGTTGGGCATATTTTTCGCGCTCTAGGCCACAATTATCACAACAATCTTCCGCCTGTTGAATCGGTTCTTCGTCAAAAAAGCGTAATAAACCATCTCGACGACAGTTTTGCGATCGTAGCCAATTAAAGTAGGCATCAATTTGGTTCTTTTTAACCGTTCTACGCTCCTTGACCACTTCCCAAATAGCCGCTGGACTGTAGCCCATTTCTTTATACGTCTTTAAGAAACGCCATTGTGTCTCACCGACCCAATGATTAATAAATGCTTCACTCGTATACGATTTTGGATTTAAAATCGTATCATAGTCTGGCAAATCACTTTGCGCGAGATTTTGAGCCAACTGGTAATCACTATCCAGATGACAAAGCGACAGACTGAGCGACAATTGACCATCTCGTCCTGCACGGCCCGCTTCTTGGATGAAACTCTCAATGTTTTGGGCGGGATGATAATGAATCACAAACCGGATATCGGGCACATCAATCCCCATCCCAAAGGCGCTCGTTGCACAAATGATATTTAATTGATGATGGGTAAACTGTTGCTGGATGGCGACCCGATCAGCGGGGTCCATGCGACCATGGTAATAGGCGACACTTAAATTGAGACGATCGGCTAACAGTTCACTCACTTCTTGGCATTTTTTGCGGCTACTAAAATAAATGATACCCGGCCCTTGCAAGCCTTGCACTGTTTTCAACAAGGTCTCATCCTTTTGTTTGCGAGTCTCACAGTTCACCACCTCATAGGCAATGTTGGGGCGATTAACACTGTAAATAAACTGCGTCATTTTTTCAAGCTGTAACACTTTTTGTGTTTCTGCTCGTACTTTTTTAGTTGCCGTCGCTGTCAACACCATTGTCACTGGCGTATTGAGCGCTGTGCGCACGTTGCCTAACTGCAAATAATCCGGTCTAAAGTCCGGCCCCCATTGTGCAATACAGTGGCCTTCGTCAATGACAAACAGACCGATAGTGTGCCGCTTGAATGCGGCTAACACATGGTCTTGCTGAATCATTTCTGGTGAGATAAAGATGAATTTATAGCGGTCTAACTCATTTAAAATCGTCGTTTTTTCGGCGGCATCTAAAAAGGAGTTCAAGGCGACAACTCGTTTTTCACCATAGACCTTCATCCGTTCAACCTGGTCTTGCATCAATGAAAGCAAGGGCGAAATAATGATAACCAGCCCTTCCCGCAAATAACCAGCTAGCTGAAAACAAACGGTCTTACCAGAACCAGTCGGTAACATCACAAAGGTGTTTTCACCTGCAACAGCGGCTTCAATTACTTCTTTTTGGCCGGTGCGAAAATGCTCAAAACCGAGATGTTGTTTTAGGGCTGTTTCAAGCATGATAACCTCCTTCTGATACGAGGCAAAGTTTCAACGTATCGTAACCTAATGCTGGAACAAAGTCACGGGCCGCCTTAAGTGACGTTGCCCGTTGCTGATTTAGTTTAAAGTAGGCAATGTTAGCAGCCGAAACAAAGCGCTCAAGTGGCAGAATTTGCAACCCAATCAGCTGCACGAAATGATCGACAATGGTTGATTGTTGCAGCCGTCTGCGTGGCTCAATTTCCCGCACAGGGACACCTGCCAATAAAAGTTGATGTGTTTGTTGGGCCGATTCTGTTAGTTGTAGTGCTCGGATCGGCACTAACTGTGCTAATAGCGGCCAACTTTTTGGATAGCGTTCTAATAAATCCATCATTTCTGACAGCCCTGCTAACCATTGTAAATTGCAACGTTCGGTAGGAATGTGTTGTTTTTGAGCTGATTGTTCGGCGGTTAAACCGATGATGGGACCGCCCGTTAAGCGATCAACAATGACATTCGGTGCGATTTCAATCGTTTCGAGTAAACTCATCAATTCATCATGATAACTTTTTGCTAAAGCGGTTTTATCGCCGCTCGCAGCTTTAAGCCACCACTGTTTACAATAGACTTGCACGCTCGTATCGCGCACAATCGGAAAATAATGGGCGATTTCTTGATGTGCATTGGCGGTCATCTGCGTGGTTAACTGCAAGGCCATTGCAAATAACGGTAGACGACGATGCCACCGCCAGCCATTAAGATGGCGATAATTCGTTTGTAAGGTAAAGTCTGACACCGCGCTCAAACCTTTATCAGTCAGTTGTAGACGGCCGTCCTCACGTTCAATTAAGGTCCCGGTTTCTAGCAACTGTTGGATGATTGTTTTTAAGGTCATAAAATGTTCGTTTTCAAGCACACCAAAAAACGGAAGGATGCGGTGCAAATAAATGTCAATCATGTTTTGACTCGTTTTATTCCCTTGTAAAATATCTGTCACTTGGCGCCGCTTTTTGGAGCCGTTTAATTGCCGCACAAGATCTAAGATTAACCGTTCATAATCCGTCATGTGACACCTCTCCTTCTCCCTCTAGTATAAACGAATCGACTGTATCCGTGAACAGTTAAGCGCTAAAACAACAAAACCCCAATGGCTGCAAGGCACATTGGGGCTGGTGTTAGCTAAAACGCTCGGGATTACCCTCGAAGCTGCACGTTGCAACTTTAACAGAGTCGCTTGGACAACTCATTTGGGCATCAATCACATCGTCTTCGTCCGCTTCGTTGACTGCGATAGTACCGCTATTATTATCATGCACCACATACGCAATGCCTTCATCGTCATAGTCATATATCTTGTCAGCACACACGCCACACATACCACAGGCGATACAGGTTGATTGATCAATAATTGTATAGACTGCCATTGTGTCACTTCCTTTTAAGTTTGCTTACGTTGTCGCTCAATCCATTTTTGCATCCGGCCAAACATTAACAGAAAGAGATAGCCGACAATCACTCCTTTGATAAGGTTGAATGGCATAATACTCACAACCACTGTTTTGGCATACGAGACACCTAAATCAAAATGCAATAATTTCAAGTAGACCGGTAAGAGGATGTAATAGTTAAACAACGACATAAAGACGGTCATTAAAACGGTACTCACACCGATGCCGGTTATTAACGCCTTTTTATTGCCTTTAAAGTGGCGGTAGATGTAGTGTGTCGGTAAGACATAGAGCAGCCCTGCCACAAAATTAGCAGCTTGACCAATCGGAAATGCCACTGGGCTACCAATCGTCATATAATTAATCACATTTTTGATAAAGAGAATCAACACGCCTGCCACCGGTCCAAAAATAAAGGCACCGAGCATGGCCGGGATATCACTAAAATCAATCGTGAGAAAATCGGGGAACACCGGTAACGGAAACTTAATTAATGTTAAGATGTACGCTAGCGCACTTAACATCGAGACACTGACAAGCATTTTTACTTTTGAATTTGTCATCCAAATTCTCTCCCTTGTTGTTCATCAAGTGAAGAGTTCTACAGTCTGAAACACGTTAAAATAAACAGCCTTTTAGTGACGTCTTATTTACACCTAAAAAAAATCCCCTTGGCCTCTTATTTTAGGCAAAGGGAAATAGGACCGCGTAACAGCCTGCGATCACATCTTCTCCCATCCTGACTATACAGTCGGTCGCGGACTTACACCGCATCAGCCTCTTTTGCAAGAAGGTCGTGGACTTTTACCACCGGTCGGGAATCACACCCTGCCCTGAAGATGAACGTTTTATTTTATTACTCCATCAGTATAGCATATCCGTTTAAATATTCAAGCCAGTTCGCTTACTTTTTGTAACTAATTATTAGAGCGGCAATTGGATCACTTCTTGTGCATCCGCAATTAGTACTGGATCGTGCGACGCATAGATGACTGGTGTGCCTTGCTGGGCAATCCGTTTTAACAGCTTAAAAACAAGGTCACGATTGGCATTATCCAAGTTGCCGGTTGGCTCATCAGCAAAGACAATCCGTGGCTTCGTCAGTAAGAGGCGGGCTAACGCAACTCCTTGTTGCTCGCCTCCGCTGAGCGTATGCACTTTTTTCAGTAAAAAATCGCCTCTTAAACCGACTTGTTCAATCGCTTCCCGGTAAGCCAATAACCGCCCTTGTTTCTTTAACGGACTAAAGCGAGTCGCGAGTCGCCAGCGCCAAATTATCAACAACACTTTCTTCTTCAACGAGACCATAATTTTGAAAGACATAGCCAAATTCCAGACGGAAGGCACGCACTTGTTTTTGCGTTGTAATCGCTTCGCCATCAAACAGTATCCGCCCCTGCGTCGGCGTTTCAATCAGACTGATGAGATTTAATAGCGTTGTTTTTCCTGAGCCACTGACACCGGTTAAACACGTTAATCCAGGGGCTGAGCTTGTTAAATTTGTTTCGCGAATAACGGTGGTTTTGTCATATTGTTTCATCACATTTTCAAGCTCAATCATTGCCTTCACCTCTTCTTTTGTTTAAATGAATACTAATTAAAACACCTTGCAGACCAATCATCAACAGCAGCAGCGGCACAAACGCACTTCGATAAAACAGTAGCATTGCCAAAGAGAGGACAACAATGTCTAGCCCCATCCATTTCACGTAATGATGCGCTAAAATGCTCAGCAAGGACGAACCATAGTATGTTTCCAAGATGATTTTACGTTTGTGGCGCTCAAATAAGGCATAGTTAAAGCTTAAAAAGGCAAAGACAATGGTCATGATGGTTAAGCCGAGTAAACTGGTATAAAAAAAGACCCGTTGTTCGTGTTGTCGCAGTTGTGCCGCGCGTTGATCATAGACCGGGGTAATTGTTTGAATCAACTCACGAATGCCACTGTCGACTAGCTTTGCTTGCCACTGCCCCGTATCTATATGGGCGTCATGACGGATTAAAAACATGTTGCGGGTCATGATGGAATAATACACGCTTGCGGCTAAATTCCCGGTGTCTACCGTCACAATCGGGTCGGGAATCTGATTGGCCGTTTCATCATAGATCGGAGACAACTCATAGGCTGAAAATAAAAAATCCGCTGCAAATCGCTCATGAATCGTTTCTTCCTCATCCTTGTATTTTACTGGCACGAGTAGATTGAGTGTGTAAGGTGCCGTCACGATATCGGCCTTACCGACCGCTTTGCCATCGGTTTGATAGATTGTGTGACGGTTTAAATACGTCGCATTCACCGTAATGGTATTGCCTTCATCGGGATCAATTTGCGCCTCAGCGCTACGGAGTTGCCATTTTTCATCATCTTGATAATGAGGGGCATCAATAATCATCAAGTTAGTGGCGTTCTCAAGGTAAACGTCTTCACTTTTTCTTCATACGGTTGCAAGGCCTCGTAGTCCTGCGTCATAAACTGGGCACTGAATTGATCAACCGCCTTGGTTTGCTGCCACAGTGCATTTGCTTGCTGACTTTTTTTAATCGCTGAGTAATGGCTGACTGACTGTTTGACAAACAGTGGCAACACGATTAAAAAGATAATCAAAGTCACTTTACTAACAATCAGCACCGACAAGGTCGGTTTTTTCGCTTTAATGTAAAGGTGACAATGGTTGGCACGATTGACGATAAGTAGCCAACTGAGTGTCACACTCACAATTAAGCACATTAGCAGCAGAATTGCACATCCCACAAAGACTAGCGTTTGGGTGAGATTGCTTCAACTCTGATAACGCCAAAGCAGCAACGTACACATCAGCACACTCCCGCTACCAACTCCGATTGCCAATTGACGATAAAACAGCTGCATTATTTTTTGTAATTGTTGGCCTTTACGATAGCCCATCACCTGCATTAAGGCGCTTTTTTTCGATTGTTGAATCAACATAAAAATCAAAGCATAGGTCGTCATCGACAAACAGAGCAGAACGATAGCAATTAACAACGGTTCAGTGATAAAGGCGATTAAAAAATAAAGATTTCCCAGGAAATTTTCGTCAACAGCTACATTTGCTTGGAGGACGGTTGCTAATTGGGTTTTCGCCTTTGCCAGCTCCGCTGTTGTCCCTCGCAAATAATAGGTGCCATCGGTGCCACTTTCACTGAGCTGTGCTAACAACTTTAGCTCGATTGTTTGCCGTTGATCAAACCACTTAAAATCACCACGTTGATTAGATAAACGCCCATCTGTTTTGTTGGCTCCGTTCGTATTCGCGATAAATCGCTCTGGTGCATTCGTATAAAGGAGCATGTTGGTGGCCGATTGCCAAACAACTTTAGTCACTTCTACCTTTGTGTCACGAGCAACCGTTTGTAAGCCTGTCACTTTTTTGCCAAAGGTAGTGCTTGTTTATCTGGCTGTTCTGATAGGACAATCACTGTTTCAGCATCGCTATATAACAACTTGTTTTGATTAAATAGATTTGCCCAGTAAAGCGCAATCAAAAAGAACACAATGATTTGTAGCACTAAGGTTGTTTGGATGAGTTTTTTCATTGTTCGTTCTCCTCCTTCTAACAAGCGTTGAGACAACTATAATAGCTGCACTCATCTAATAGTCGTTCGACAACTCTCGTTCCCTTAGTTTAGCAAGTAAAGGGAGGAAACGACATCAACGCACCGTTGTTTTAACGCAACGTTCCGTTGTTATTTGTTAAATAAGACTAAACTACAAAGATAGAGCAACAAAGAAAAATTTAGACCTGCAAACAAAATCGTGTAATGACGGATGTACATTGGTTTCAGCCAAGGTCTCACCATCACGTAACTGCCTATTAAAAACAGCAGTAACAACAGTACGAGCGGCAGTTGCTGTTGTAATAGATTCAAAGTCATAATCAAACAACTGCTGACGACGGGATTACACCAGAGCCACCCAGTAGGCACAGGCAGCGCTGGCTCTGATTCATTCAGTGGTCCGAGCAATTGTTCAAAGGATACATCGAGAAAGAGCGCTAACTGATATAAACTTCCCACATCCGGCATACTCTTATTCGTTTCCCATTTAGAAATTGTTTGTGGTGTTACATGTAGGTGCTGTGCCACAAATGCTTGTGAATAGCCTTTTAATTTGCGATATTTCCGAATGTTTGCCCCTAACATCGCATCACTCCTTTTAAAAAAAGAATAACGAAAACTATTGCCGATTGTCAATCGAAACAAAAAAAGAACACCCGTGACTACTTCACGGGTGTTACAGATTATTAGCGTGTTTTAACGTCTTTTAGTTACTCCCATGGTCTTGCTAAGCCCAATTGACTCGCTAATTCACGTTGTTTCGCGACTTTTTGTTTGCGTTCAGCCGCACGGTCAGCACCACCGGCACAGACGATTTTTTGTTCGGCTGTCACCGGTTCAACCGTCGGCACTGGTGTCGGTTTGCCATCTTCACCAATCGCAACAAAGGTCATAAAGGCCGTTGCCGCCAACTGGCGCTCACCTGTCATCATGTTCTCTTTGACGACTTTAATAAAGATTTCCATTGATGTCCGGCCTGTATAGCACACATACGACTGCAAGCAGACCGACTCGTTGAGATGAATCGGTGCAAAGAAGCTGACATTATCTGTACTCGCCGTCACGCAGTTATGTTGCGAATGACGTGATGCACTCACTGAGGCAATATCATCAATCATCGACATTAAATTACCACCAAATAAAGTATCAAAGGCGTTAATGTCGAATGGAAACACCCGACTTGTTTTAGCTGTAAATGAATCGATACACGTTTTATGCATTTTCATGTTTTTTATCTCCCTTACCGATTGTTAAAGTACTCTTACTGACGAGCGGCAGCTCAATCCGGAAGGTTGTTCCTTCTCCATATTCGCTGAGCACACTAATGCGTCCGTTATGAGCCTCTATAATACTTTTGACAATTGCGAGGCCAATACCCGTTCCGACTGTTTTATGTCGTTTACGTGCCTTATCTGCTTTGTAAAAACGATTAAAGACGTAAGGTAGATCTTCGGCTGTAATACCCGGGCCGTTATCAACAATATCAAACACTAAGAAGTAATCTGTTACATATTGTTTAATCGTTACGCGACCGCCCTCACTTTGACCTGAGGCGTAGCGCAGTGCGTTTGAGATTAAATTGACGAATACTTGTTGCATCCGATCAGCGTCATAGTTATAGACAAAATCAGCCGTTTCAAAATCAGCTACCATCGTGACTTGATGCTCAGTCGCATAGGATTCATACTGACGCAGCACCTTATCTACAACCGGATGTATTTCTTGGAATTTTAAATTCAAGTCAATGAAGCCTGATTCCATCCGCGTAACATCTAAGAGATCATTCACGAGCCGTGCCAAGCGATTGGCTTCTTCGTTAATAATTGTCGAAAACTCAATCACGTCGGCTGTTGATTCTGCGACACCATCAATAATCGCTTCGCTGTAGCCGGTCATCATCGACAGTGGCGTTTTTAATTCATGCGACACATTGCTGATGAAATCGGTACGCATATTAATCATCCGTTTCAATTCGGTATAATCACGGGTGATTGCAATCACATTAATCTCGCCACTCTCATCACGAATCAAGGTTAACACCACCGCATATGAATATTTATCGATGTCAATTTCCACTTCCTGCGTTGTTTGTGTCACGAAGGCTTCCCGCACAGCCGCGTCTAAAATCGGCGGTACTAAGCTCTCGTTTTCATTGGCTAACGACGACTGCCATTTTGATAAGAAAATATCAGCCGGTGGGTTTTTCAAGATAATTTGGCCGTCACGTGTAAACCGTAACACGCCATCCGCCATCGCCCCTAACAACCCGCTTAACTGATCTTTTTCGGCTTCAATCGTCTGAATGTTTGCTTTGAGAATGCGACCCATTCGATTAAATGACCGACCTAAATCGGCAATTTCATCATTTGACACAATCGGCACCTGAATGTCAAAGTCACCATAAGCGATTTGACTGGCCGCATTGCGCATCGAACGTATCGGCGCCGCAATACGCGTCGATAAGAACAAAGCAAACACCGTCACTGCAATAATACTTAAGAAGTAAAAGATGGTGACTGTTTTTGTCATCGTTACCATTGATTTATAAATATCTTCATTTGATTTAAAGACGTAGACATAACCTTTACCTGGAATACCTTTGACGGTATAAGCGGCGGCACTAACGTAAAGCACGAGTTTCTCGTCATCGCTCTTATTTTCAATTGCAACCTTTTTAAAACTATCGCCATTGTCACTTGTCGCTATAATCCGTTTCCCTTCCTTCTCTAACGTTTGACGCATATCAGCAGTCAAATAATGTTGATCCGACGAACGATAAACCTCGTCTTTGGTCGGATACGTAATGATAACGTTCATGTTTTTAGGAAGCATTTCCAACGACTGCTCTTGGATGGTATCACTCGTATAATTTTGTTTGACCATCTGCACGACCTTCGTGGTCGTCTGTTTAAGCAATTGTTTATTATCCTTTAAGTTACTCGTCGTGAAAATTTGAATGAGTAGCACGACAATAATCGTTAAGCCAATCGTCGATAGCAAAATAATTGTTACCCAGAGTTTACCGACAACACTAATAAAAAATTGTTTCATCGTATCTCCTTTCACTTGAAAGAAAAAACGTCTCGCCTGATAAGTCAGAACGAGACAGCTATTTTCTTATTGAGATTAATCTCTGCTTTCAAATTTATACCCGATACCCCAAACAGTTACAATCATCTTCGATACTTCCTCAGAATGTTTGTACAGTTTTTCACGCAGACGTTTAATGTGGGTGTCGACTGTTCGTAAATCACCGAAGTAATCATACTGCCACACTTCTTTTAATAACTGCTCACGTTCAAATACTTTATTCGGTGCCTTCGCTAAGAAAATCAAGAGATCATATTCTTTCGGTGTTAAGCTCACGACATTGTTAGCAACCGTCACGCGATGTGCATCGTTATCGATGTATAACTCGTGATACACAACTACGTCACTGTTTTCTGAACCCATCGTTTGTTTCGGATTTTCATTGACACGACGCAAGAGCGATTTCACACGCAACACAATTTCACGTGGGCTAAACGGTTTCGCGACATAGTCATCCGCACCTGTATTAAAGCCATCAATGACGTTAACTTCTTCAGCTTTGGCAGTCAGTAATATTACGGGTGTCTTTTTGACTTGTCGAAGCTCTTTTAGGACTTCGAGGCCATCTTTTCCAGGCATCATAATATCTAATAAAATGAGATCATATTCATTGTTTAAGGCTAACTCTAACGCAGTGATACCGTTATCGGCTTGTTCAACTTGATAGTTTTCGCGCTCTAAGTACATCGCTAATAACCGTCTAATTCTATCCTCATCATCAACTACTAATACTTTTATATTATTTTCAACTGTTTCCACACAAATGCCCCCTGAAATTTATTGATGTTTACCTGTCATTGCTAGTGCATACATTTGCTTCACTTCATGGACTGATAATTCACGCCATTCGCCGGGCGAAAGATTACCGAGTACAAGTGTGCCATATTGTTCACGTTTTAATTTTTGAACGGGATGACCAACGGCTTCGAACATTTTACGCACTTGGTGATTACGGCCTTCATGAATGGTCAATTCAACAATGGCTTTATCTTTGCCTTTATCGCCTGAGATAAAGTGTGCTTTCGCTTTTGCTGTTTTACGACCATCGATTCTCACACCGTCTTGTAGTTGTTTAATTGTTTCACGTGTCGGCAAGCCTTTGACACGGGCAACATACGTTTTTTCAACTTTGAATTTAGGATGCATTAACATGTTCGCAAATTCACCGTCATTGGTTAACACAATTAAACCAGATGTATCATAGTCTAAACGGCCAACAGGATACACACGTTCGGGAATCATCTCAAAGAAGTCGGTGACAACTTTACGTTTTTTATCATCTGAAGAAGCTGATAAAACACCGCGTGGTTTGTATAACACAAAGTAACGGTTTTCTTCTTTTGATAACGGCACACCATTCACTTCAACTTTGTCGCTTGGTGATACTTTAATGCCTTGTTCGCGTACTGTTTTACCGTTGACAGTCACACGGCCATTGGTAATTAATTCTTCTGCCTTACGTCGCGAGCTAATGCCTGCGTTAGCTATTACTTTTTGTAGTCTTTCCATCTTCAACACGTCCTTTTATAGTCGTATCTTGAAACGTTTTAAAAAATAAGTCCATTTCTTCCTGGAGTTTATCGTTTTCCCATTCTTCAGATACATCGGGTAATTCATTTAAATTGGCTAAGCCAAAATAATCCAAAAATTCTTTTGTCGTTACATACAAGCGAGCACGCCCTACTTTTTCAGAGCGTCCCTTATCGGTAATCAGGCCTCTTGACACTAAGGTTCTCACAGGCCCATCCGCACTAACACCACGAATTTCTTCAATTTCAATTCGGGTGACTGGTTGTTTATAGGCGATAATCGCCAACGTTTCTAACGACGCTTGCGTCAATGCAGAGGCATGAGGGCTATCCACTAGTTTCTGCAAGTAATCCGCATACTGCGCCTTAGTTGTTAATTGGTAACTGTTCGCTAACTCAATTAACTGAATGCCGGAACTGTCATCCGACTGATATTTCAATCGTAAATTTTCAAGCACTTCTAACAGCACATCGCGTTGAATCGTCATCACTTCACTGAGTTGTTTTAATGATAAACCATCATCACCTGCAGCAAACAAGAGACTTTCAACAATTGCCTGTTCGTTTTTGAATTTCATTTATGTCACTCCCTTAAAGATACCACTAAATCAGTGAAACTGTCAGCCTGTTCAACAATAATAAGTTGACGTTTCATTAATTCTAGCAAGGCTAGAAACGAAACGACAAGCATTGAACGACTCGCTGTTTCAAATAAGGTTTCAAACAGAACCGCTTCTTTACTACCTTTTATTAATTCTATCATATCTGCCATCCGATCTTCTATCGATATCTCTGAACGCGCGACCGTTGTTTGCAATGGCTTCGCCAATTTCTTACGACGCATCATTTTATGAAAGGCACCGAGTAAATCAGCCATCGTTACGCGTTCTTCATCCTCAGTGACGACAACTGCCTTTTCGACTAATGGTAGCGGTGCTTTCGTATACAACTGCTGCCGTTCTTTTTCTTTTGTTTTTAAGTCAACCGCGATTTCTTTGAATTTCTTATAAGCAACCAACTGTTCAACTAATTCTTCACGTGGATCTTCGCCTTCATAACCTTGCTCATCTTCAGCGACCATCACAGGTTTCTGTGGCAGGAGTGTGCGACTTTTAATCGCCAGCAAACTGGCTGCCATCACGATATAATCACCCGCAACGTCTAATTTCAATTCTTTCATCGTATGAATGTACTCCAAATACTGATCGGTTATTTGTGCAATCGGAATATCATAAATGTCAATCTCGAGTTCGCCAATCAGATGGAGCAAGAGATCGAGTGGGCCTTCAAACACGGCTGTTTTAAATGTTATTTCTGTCATCTTACTCACCTCTAAGCTGTAAATCATTGCGGACTAAGTCGGCAAACGATTCTCGTTTAACAACCAGTCGGTGTTGCCCATCAGCGACAAACACTACCGCGGCACGGGGCACACGATTATAGTTGCTGGCCATTGAATAACCATATGCTCCCGTGCTAAACATTGCTAACACATCGCCAGCGACTGGTTGAGGTAACTGTGCGTCCCAAATGAGCATGTCACCTGATTCACAATATTTACCAGCAATCGACACGGTTGTATCGGCTGGTTCGTTCATGCGGTTGGCTAAGGCTGCGCTGTATTTTGCTTCATATAAAGCAGGTCGAATATTATCACCCATGCCACCATCGACGGCAACGTATTGACGGATACCCGGTACTTTTTTTGATGAACCGACAGTATACAAGGTTGTGCCTGCCTCACCTACAAGGGAACGTCCTGGTTCGATCCAAATTTCGGGCAGGTCAAGTCCGAGTGCCGCTGTTTGCTGTTTCACCGCTTGAATGATATGACGAACGTACGTTTCTGGTGCTAATGGCTCATCTTCGTCGGTATAGTGAATCCCGAAGCCACCACCTAAGTTCAACACATCAACAGTATAATTTAACGTCATTTGCCATTCTGCCATTTTAGTAATGATGCGATCAGCCGCCGTGATAAAACCATCCATCTCAAAAATTTGGGAACCGATGTGGCAATGAATCCCTTTATGGTTAATGTGTGCCTTCGTTTGCAACAATTGAATCGCTGCTTCAGTCTGCCCATTTAATAAACCAAAACCAAATTTAGAATCATCTTGCCCGGTTGTAATAAATTCATGTGTGTGTGCTTCTACACCTGGTGTGACACGTATCAGCGCATTAACCGTTGCACTCATTTCTGACGCCAACCGATTGAGCAATTCGATTTCATCAAAATTGTCAATCACATAGCAACCGACCTGTTCGCTAATGGCGTAACGTAGTTCTGCTTCCGTTTTGTTGTTGCCATGAAAATGGATTCGTTCAGCTGGAAATCCGGCTTGAACAGCTGTGTACAACTCTCCTGCCGAAACAACATCTAACGACAATCCTTCTTCGTGCATCAATTGATACATCGCTACCGTCGCAAATGCCTTGCTGGCATAAGCAACCTGTGCCTTGACTTGTTCGGTTGCAAACGTCTCTTTAAACGCCTGCGCACGGTTGCGCACAAAGGAGGTGTCATAGACATACAACGGGGTGCCATATGTCTGTGCTAATGTAACGGCATCGACTCCGCCGATTTGAAGATGCTGTTGTTGATTGATTTGGCTTGTGCCATGTAACTTGATTTCCAACTAAATGTCCCCTTTCTGATTAAATTGTTGCGATAATATCTTCCATGTACGCTAAAAATTCATCTTGAACGCGATTGCTCACTTCAATTACCTCAGCATGATTAAGTGGCTGATCTAAAATGCCTGCCGCCAAGTTCGTAATGCATGAAATTCCTAGCACAGGAATTGACATGTGTGCTGCCACAATCACTTCTGAGACAGTTGACATCCCGACTGCTGATGCTCCCATACCACGCATCATATGAATTTCAGCACCGGTTTCATAAGCTGGTCCGGTTAAGCCTAAGTACACGCCTTCTTTAACATTGGCTAAACCTAATTTCGTCGCTGATTGACGGGCAATCGCTAACAGCTCTTTATCAAAGACGGTTGTCATGTCAGGGAAGCGCGGTCCAAAGCGTTCATCATTTTTACCGATTAACGGACTTGTACCGGTGAAATTAATTTGATCAGTTAGCAACATTAACGTGCCTGGTAAAAACGTTTCGTTAATCCCACCTGCTGCGTTAGTGACAATCATCTTTTCAACACCAAGTAATTTCATCACACGTACGGGGAAGGTCACTTGTTGCATCGTATAGCCTTCATAAAAGTGGAAACGCCCTTGCATTGCCACAACTGTCTTACCTTGCAATTCACCAATCACTAATTGCCCAGCATGTCCTTCGACCGTTGATACAGGGAAGTAAGGAATCTCTTCATATGGAATCACAACCGGATTGTTAATTTTATCCGCTAAAACACCTAAACCTGATCCTAAAATAAGACCGACCGTCGGTAATGTTGCGACCTTGCTTGCAATATAGTTTTTTGATTCTAAAGCTTTTTCATACATAGTAATATCTCCTTTGAAGTGATTTATTTTTAAGCTCTGGGATGGAACTGTTGATAAACATCAGCCAAACGATTTTTTGTTACGTGTGTATAAATTTGCGTTGTTGCAATGTCAGAATGTCCGAGTAGTTCTTGCACAGACCGTAAATCCGCTCCATTTTCGAGTAAATGAGTTGCAAACGAGTGTCGGAGGGTGTGCGGTGTGATTTCCTTACTAATACCCGCTTTAAGTGTTAATTTCTTTAAATTTTTCCAAAAACCTTGTCGTGTCATTGGTTGACCGTGAAAATTCAAAAAGACAGTATCGTTTTTATATTTTTCACGGGTGAGCTGTGGGCGTGAGTCTGCTAAGTAGGTCGTCAACACGTGACTCGCTGTTTCACCTAATGGAATAATCCGTTCTTTATGCCCTTTACCTAATGTTTGGATGAAGCCCATATTCAGATGTAAATCAGATAATGTTAAGGTGATTAATTCTGATACACGTAATCCTGTTGCATACAATAACTCTAACATCGCGGCATCTCGTAAACCGAGCACGCTCGTTTTGTCAGGGGTTTCAAGTAATGCAGCAACCTCATCAATATGAAGAATATCAGGTAAGTGTTGGGCTTGCTTCGGAGTGGCTATTTGTGTTGTTGGATCATTCGTCGCCTTCTGTTCGATTAACAAGAAATGGTGAAACGAACGAATTGATGCCATGTAACGAGCGACCGATCGCGCTGATTTCCCTGTGGTTTTCATCAATGCCATGAAACCGACAATATCCTCACGTGTAATATCCGCTAACTTCGTCAGTTGACGATGTTCACGTAAATACGTCAAATATGCGGTCAAATCGCGTTGATAAGCTTGCATCGTATTGTCAGACAACCCTTTTTCGACACGAATATAATGTAAAAAATCTTCAATACTCGTTTTCATCAACAACTACCCCTCCTTACCTCACATAATTAATCTAATTCATTATATCATAAAAGCGGAAGAAGCCCTATATCTTCGTTGTTTTAAGACGATTTTATCCGTTTTTTCGCTAAAAAAAAGCGCAGCAAATTGCCGCGACATGTTTGTGCTATTTTTGTTGTTTTTGACAGCTGTCACAAATACCATGAAAAATTAAACGATGGTCTTTAATTAAGAAGTGATATTTAGTCGACACCTTTTCTTCGACATCCATTAATAGGTCTTCTTGAATCTCATTGACTTCACCACAATCAAGACAAATTAAATGATGATGGAAATGCTTCGCACCTTCTTGCCGAATTTCATAGCGCGCCACACCGTCACCAAAATTAATTTTATCTAAAATGTCGAGTTCCGATAACAAATCGAGCGTACGATAAACCGTCGCCAAACCTGTATCAGGAGCCTTTTCTTTAACGCGTAGGTACACTTCTTCTGCACTCAGATGACTCTTTTCATTTTCAATTAAAACCTGTAAGGTTGCCTCACGTTGAGGCGTTAATTTGTATTTTTCACGGTGCAACTTTTTTTTTAATCGCTTCCATTCTGATTGCCATATGATCGCCTCTGATTCCATTGATTATCTCTATCTATTCTCAATTAGGTGTTCTTAACTTTAAAATAACATATATCCTCCTAATTGTCCATCATCTTATAGAACCTCGGTTTCTTTTAAAAATAGACAGATAATCAGAAGTATTATCAATTGGAAATAAGCCTTATTAATAATTATTATAATTTAATTCGAAGTGTTGAATCGCATACACTGTCTTTGCATCAACGATTTTACCTTCGCCAATTAACGCCTTTGCCTCTGTTAATGTTAGAGTGTGTACATTTAAAAATTCATCGACATCCATCGCTAATGGCGCTTCTTGCCTTGCAAGGCCTCGTGCTTCATAAATATGAATAATTTCATCGGCAAAACCTGGCGCGGTATAAAGTGCGGTCAGCAACTGCCAGTTTGCCGCACGATAGGCGGTTTCTTCTTCGAGTTCACGCTGAGCTGTGAGCAGATGTTCTATTTCACCTGCATCAATCTTACCTGCTGGTATTTCAAAGATCACGCGATCGATTGGTTTGCGGTACTGTTCGACAAATATCATTTTTTTATCGGCTGTAATTGCTAAAATAGCGACCGCACCAGGATGGCGAATGATTTCACGTGTGGCTGTTGCACCGTTAGGTAGGCTGACCGTATCGATTTGTAAATCAATCATGCGTCCGTTAAACACTTGTTCTGTTGCGATTGTTTTTTCAATTAGCTCTTTCATCATCAACGCCCCCTTTTTTTTGTCAGTATATCATACCGAGTAAAGGGTGAAAACTACAACTAACGACTGATACAATCAGTCGCTAATTATGCTAAGCTTAAACTATCGAAGTAGCAAAACGGTCATTTAAAAGGAGTGAACACCAATGAAACTAATTAGCAACATTTTTCGTTTTACGATTACGAGCTGGTATGCAATCACGCTTTTCATCGTCTTATTATTTTTAACAGAGTTCGACGACGATACATTTATCCCAATTGTTATCCTCACTTTACTCGTTGGTAGCCTCGGCTATTATTTCTCACATAAACAAACGCCCGCACCACCTTCTGCTAAAGAACACGGCTTAAGTCGCAAAGACATGCGTTATATTTCTGGTAACTTAGTCGAAGCCCGTAAAAAAATCATTAAATTACAAAAGGCAGCCTATCGGAATAAAACAATTCCTTGCTTAAAAGGCAAAGACAACACGATTAAAATCATCAAACAACTATATGGGCTTGTCAATCAAACACCTGCCCGTTTCTTTTCAACAGAAGCCTTCTTCTTCTCCCACTTGGATTCCTTAGTTGAGCTTGTTAGTCGTTACGACTTTCTCCAAGCGCAACCAACAAAAGATACTAAGATGTTAGCAACCTTGAATGAGACTGAACAGATGATTACCGAAATGGATGGCATCATCCGCAATGATTTAGTAATGTTGCTGCAACAAGATGTCTCATCCCTTGATTTTGAAGTTGCCGTTGCACAGCAAACGGTTAACAGAGCGCAGAATAAAACGAAACAACCAACCGAATCGAAATAGAAAGGCGTAGATATGATGACTGAAACAAATAACACACACACAAAGGCAGTTTCTGCCGAATTGGAAAATTTAATGGCAAATCCATTTGCCGAACCGATAGCGCTCGAAGCTACGGCCGAACAAAAAACAGTGACAATGTATGACAGCTTACCGCTTGAAAGTAAGCAGATGGCCGATGACCTCGTCAAACAAATTGATGCAAACAATAGCCAATCTGTGCTGTTATATGGTTCACCCGCACAAGAGAAATTGCATGATTTTTCACAGAGCATGCTTCAGCACGTCCAAAGTAAGGATGTTGGTCCGATTGGTGATATCATCACTGAATTAATGCATAAAATCGAAGAAGCACGCCCCGAAGAACTTGCCAGCACTACAAATGTCTTCACGAAGCTCTTTAGTAAGATGAAACGTTCAATTAACGAAATTTCATCAAAATACCAACAAATGGGGACGCAAATTGATCGTATTGCAATTAAACTGGATCAAGCAAAAAAAGTATTAGTCGAAGATAACCTCTTTCTTGATGAACTATACGATAAAAACAAAGACTATTTCCAAGCCTTAAACATATACATTGCCGCTGGTGAACAAAAGGTTCACACTATTTTAACGATTGACTTACCCGCCTTGCAAACAAAGGCTGCTGCTAGTCATGACCAAATGCTCGTTCAAGACGTGAATGACTTACAACAATTCGCTACCAGGCTTGAAAAACGTGTGCATGATTTAAAATTAAGCCGCCAAATAACGATTCAATCAGCCCCTCAAATCCGCTTAATCCAAAATACGAATCAAGTGCTTGCTGAAAAAATCCAATCATCAATCATGACCGCTATTCCTTTATGGAAAAACCAAGTGGCGATTGCCCTCACCTTAATGCGTCAACAGCAAGCTGTCAAGGCGCAACAAGAGGTATCACGCACAACGAATGACCTGTTGAAACATAATGCGGAATTGCTCAAAACCAATACCATTGAGACCGCAATTGAAAACGAACGTGGCTTAGTCGACATTGAAACCTTAAAAGAAACCCAAACCAAACTCGTCGAAACAATCAAAGAAACGTTGGCAATCCAAGCTGATGGCCGTCAAAAACGTCAATCAGCCGAAAAAGAACTGTTGCAGATGGAAGATGAATTAAAACAACATTTACTTGAAATTAAATAATAAAAACAATGACACTCGCTTAAATGTATAGGACTTGGAAAAAGGTAACACACTGACTTCCTTTGGCAGCATAATCCCTTTTGAAAGCCCTTAACGTTTGAAAGAAACAAAAAGAAACCGCCACTTCGATTTGATTGAAGTGGCGGTTTCTTTTTGCTTTACGGCCTAATACTCGTCTTTATTAAACCCATAATCATTCAAGTAAACATCTTTGTTACGCCAATCTTTTTGAACTTTAACCCACAATTCAAGATAGACTTTAGAGCCCAGCATCACTTCGATGTCTTTACGTGCCTTCGTACCAATTTGTTTCAACATCGAGCCCTGCTTACCAATAATGATTCCTTTTTGTGATGAACGCTCAACAACAATTGTTGCCATGACGTGGATTTTTTCACCATCATTTTCTTGACGAACTTTATCTGTCGTTACTGCAACAGAGTGGGGAATTTCTTCACGTGTTAATTCCAATACTTTTTCACGAACAAGCTCAGAAATAATAAAGCGTTCTGGGTGATCGGTCACCTGATCTTCGTCATAAAACATTGGTCCTTCTGATAATTGTGCTTCAGTCAATTCAAGTAATTTATGCACGTTATTACCTTCTAGAGCTGAAATAGGCACAATTTCAGTAAAGTCTAACAACTGACGGTATTCATCAATAAAGCCCATTAAGTAATCAGGATGCACTTGATCAATTTTGTTAATGACTAAATAAATGGGTGTTTCGCCCACAATTGCTTGTAGTTTTTCAATGATAAACTCGTCACCCGGTCCTAATTTTTGCATCGCATTAACCATGAAGTAAATCACTTCAACTTCACGTAACGTGCTCAAGGCACTTTTAACCATGAAATCGCCCAGTTTATGTTTTGGTTTATGAATACCAGGAGTATCGATAAAGATCATTTGTGCGCTCTCAGTCGTGTATACCCCTTGAATTTTATTACGTGTGGTTTGAGCTTTATCACTCATAATCGCGATTTTTTGACCGACGATATTGTTTAATAGTGTTGATTTACCTACGTTCGGGCGTCCGACAATTGCTACGAACCCCGATTTAAAAGCTGAATTAGTCATATAATTAGTCCATATCCTTTCCTGTAAAAGCGCCTGGTAACAAGTCACTCACAGTCGTTTCTTGTGTGTTGCCATTTAAATTGGTTAAAAAGACAGGCATTGTTGGCTCACAAAATTCGGCAATCACTTGACGACATGCGCCACAAGGTGAAATTGGCCCATCTGTTTCGCCCACAATCACCATTTTCGAAAACGTTGTTTGACCTTCTGAGACTGCCTTAAAATAGCTGTTCGTTCGGCACAGTTTGTTAGACCATATGATGCATTTTCAATGTTACAACCACCAAACACTTGGCCTGTTGGTGTGACTAAGGCTGCACCTACCTTGAATTTTGAGTAAGGGACATACGCTTGTTCACGTGCCGCTTTTGCTGCTACGATTAGTTGTTCAGTGTTCATCTGTATCACTCCTTCTATTTTATAAAAAATGCTAGTAGATAAGGCATAAAGATAATCGCACCGATAATAACCGCACCAATCGTCGCAATTAACACTGCTCCAGCGGCAATGTCTTTCGCATGTTTCGCCAACTCATTATACTCGCCGGTGCATAAGTCTACAATGCGTTCACATGCTGTATTGACCATTTCTGCAAAAATAACAAAGGCTACAGCTAAAACTAAAAAGAGCCATTCAGTTTGGGTCAATTTAAAAGATAGTCCTAATACAGTAATCAAGATTGCACTAAGACAATGTACCTTCATGTTCTTTTCATATTTAAAAACAAGGCAGATACCATTAAACGCTAACCGGAAAGAGCGTCTAAACGTTTTGTTTTTAAATGTCAGAACAGGTTTTTCATTAGTCACGTGTTAAACCATATGCTGCTAATATTTCTTTTTGTTTATCAAACATGATTTTTTCTTCGCCCGGTTCCATATGATCATAGCCTAGTAAATGTAACAAGCCATGCAAGGCTAGGAAGCCGATTTCACGATCAAATGAATGACCATAACGCTCAGCTTGTTCCTGTGCCCGTTCAATCGAAATAATGATATCCCCTAATACGCGTGGTTGCATCTCTCCATCTTCCCAGACAATCGCCACTTCATCATCACCTGTTTCTTCTAATGCAAATGAAATAACATCTGTCGGCATATCTTTATGTCGGTAATCACGGTTGATGACTTGAATTGCTGCATTCGTTACATACGAAAGCGATATTTCAGTGCCTTCCTCTATTCGCAGATGTTCAGCTGCAAATTGCAACAAGTCTTCCACATCTGTCAGCTGTTTATTTGCTAATTTACCCGTTTCGTCTACACTATCAATTACAAAACGCATACCGTTCCCTCTTTCCTTCGCCCTACTTAGGGTATTCTATTCGCTGATGATACACACCCACTAATACTTTCAACAAAGTGTCTTTAATGGTTAGCATATCTTTCATCGACAGCTCGCATTCATCAAACTGACCGTCCAACAAACGCTCTTCGACGATTGAATGAATCAAGTCCGCCATTTTTTCAGTCGATGGTGTTTTCATCGAACGTACTGCCGCTTCAACTGAGTCTGCAATATTAACAACGGCAATTTCTCTTGTTTGTGGTTTAGGTCCTGGATAACGAAACGTTGCTTCTGCAACGCTAGCATCCTCTTGTTGGGCCGCATAATAAAAATAGCGCAAAACCGTTGTGCCATGATGTTGTTCTGCCATATCAACAATTGGTTTAGGAAAATGGGCCGCTTGCAACATTGCGACACCATCCTTCGCATGCGCGATAATAATATCACGACTGGCGGTTGCTGTTAACTGCTCATGGGGACTTTTATCACCATATTGATTTTCAACAAAAAAGGCTGGATTCGACATTTTACCTACATCATGATAATAACAAGCCACACGTGTATACAACGAATCACCACCAATGGCATCGACTGCCGCCTCCGCCAAATTAGCAACCATCAAGGAATGATGATAGGTTCCCGGTGCTTCATTCATCATCCGCTTCAACAAAGGTTGTGATGGACTCGCTAGTTCCATTAAACGATTCGGTGATAACACCCCAAAAATCGTCTCAAATAGCGGTTGTAATCCTAAACTTAAAATAAATGCTATCAACCCTCCTATCATACCATAAAAGATAGGCCACCAAAATGATAAAGTTGAAATCGATACTGCACTAATAAGCTGAATGATAAAAATAGCAGCTCCATTAAACAATGAAATATACATTGAATCGACGAATAAGTCATTACGCGTTTTCGGTTTGTTTAAAATAAGTGTTGCACCTAAACTCGATAATAAAATATAAGCAATGAAATAAACGATGTTGAAGGTACTTTGACTACTTTGTAATATGAGGACTGCTGCCATTACAATTTGCAATATGCCTAAGAGCTTAAGTGCCCGATAACCTAACAATTGTAATATCATCGGCACAAACACAACGGGCAAAACGTAAATTAAATTATCAACCCGATGTTCAAATGCAAAGCGGAACAATAAAAGTATTAAATAACTCAAAACAGTTAAGGCACTAAAAATCATAAACACAATCGTGACATCATGCTGCTCGCGCCGTGAACGATAGACCAAGAAAAAGGTCATAATTGCAATCACAATCGCCATCAAGACATTTCCCAGGAGAACAAGCCAATTTAGCGATGATTTCACCATATGTACTAGTTCTAGCTGACGATAAATATCATCGGTTACGAGTTGGCCTTCTTGAACAATCACCTGCCCTTGTAAGATTCGAACCGGTTGGACACTATTTTGTGCAATCAAGCGCTGTTGATTGGTGGCAGACGCATCATAAAAACTATTAACGGTAATGCCAGCATTAATAATTTCAGTCGCGACAGCTCGTAACGATGAGGCAATCGCTAACTCGTTCATGCTTATTTGTAAATCTGCTCGAATGTTTAACAACTGTGTATTAGTCACACCTTTTTGTAGTTGTTTCGTTATCACACTCACTAACGTTGATTGAAAATCGGTCAATTTTGATGGTTTAAAATGATACAAGGTGACTAAACTCGCATCGCTAATCGATGTCTCTTCAAATGTCAGATCGCTCTTATTTAACAATGCACGTGCCCGCTTTACGATATTTTGATTCGAAAAAGGTTCGAATTGTTTTTTCTCTTTCTTCGCGGTTTCCTCGGCTTTGTCTTCATCATCTTGGACGGTACCAAGCACTGTAAAAATCATATTAACCGAGTCGATTTGATTTTGGGTAATGTTCGAATTGATGGTGTATACATCTTGCACATTATCCGCAGCGGCAACTTTTTCACTCTCGGTTTTTTTATCGTCAACAACTGTTTGTGACGCCCTAATGGTTGTCGGTGCTATTTCATTTTTCATGATATGATAAGGTTTCATCGTGCTCGCCACATTCAATACAACCGCCAACATAATGGCCAACACGATTAAGGTCGTAATGTTAAGCCGTCTATCTTGTGTTGCGGTTAGCTTCTTGCGGTTTTTTTTTCATCGTCAGCTTCACGCTCCTCTGCTAATACGACATGCTACTCAGCACCGTATGCGTCAATAATTTTACCAACCAGTGGATGACGCACGACATCTTCGGTTTTAAAGGTGACAAATCCGAGGTCTTTAATTGGTTGTAGCAACTTTTCGGCATGGATTAAGCCACTTTTGCTCCCCTTTGGTAAATCTATCTGTGTCACATCACCATTAATAATCATCTTCGACCCATAACCGAGTCGTGTTAAGAACATTTTCATTTGGGCTGTTGTTGTATTTTGGGCTTCGTCTAAAATAATAAAGGCCTGCTCAATGGTGCGACCGCGCATATAAGCTAACGGAGCAATCTCGATGACACCACGTTCTAGCAAACGTGTGGTTGTATCCCTTCCTAGTACCTCGTGTAAGGCATCGTAGACTGGGCGTAAATAAGGATCAACCTTTTCTTTCAGATCACCGGGTAAAAAGCCGAGACTTTCGCCCGCTTCTACTGCCGGACGTGTTAATAATATTTTACTTACCTTACCACTTTTTAAGGCTTCGACGGCCATTACAACGGCTAAGTAGGTTTTACCCGTTCCAGCTGGGCCAATTCCAAAAGTAATAGCCTTTGCTTTGACCGTCTGAATATAGTTTTTTTGTCCAAATGTTTTCGGTCGAATCGGATTCCCCTTGCTTGTTTTAAAGATATGTTCGTCATAGAGACGGCTATAGTTGGCAAGTTTACCTGTTTTCGCCATCTTCACAGCTTGCGTCACATCACGTAAGTCTATCGCTATTTGTCGTTGTAATATTTCATTGAGGCTCACCAAAATTTGTTTAACTGCCACGATGTTTTCTGCGGTTCCGGTCACCGTGAAACTTTCACCGCGCGTAATAATAACGACACCAAAGGCCTCTTCAAGATATTGGATATTGGCATCATTCGTACCAATAAGTAATTGAACATCTTCTAATGAACTGAGTGTAAATGTATCTGTTAACTGATTACTCGCATTAGTCATCGCCACTACCCCTTTACGATTAAGTTATACTTCTATTTTACCCTAATCGCGGTCTGTTTCATAATCTTAGCAAGAAAAACACCCCAAATAAAAAGGAGCATCACAAGGATGCTCCTTTAAAACCGTCGTTTCCCTTTTAATGCCTTCGGTGCAGCCAATAATTCAGCCATGATCACACCTCGTACAAGTTCTTGCTTGCCTAGAAGCACATCGCCCGTTGCAACATTTACAGCCTGCACAACTTGTTTAGGCTGGTGTTTACGGTGAGACACCCTTACTTCGCTCAGTTCAGTTGTCTGACCACGTGTCGATTGACGTTGCCCCTTAGTGGACTGTAGTCGCTCTTGCCTGGTCGAAGTTTCACGTACTGTTTGACGACGTGGCTCTGTTGAGCGACGCGGCCTCACTGGCACTTCTTCAACAGCAACTGGCGTTGCCGTTGACTGTGTTTTTTGTCGGGTGGACGAACGGTTAGCTGTTCGTCGACGTGGTTCATCGGCTGTGCGAATAGGTTTAGATTGCTTAGCCGCTTCAGTAGCGGCCTTGCGTTCTTTTTTCTTTTTATCATCGAGGTACATTGTTATTAACCAAGCAGCACCACCGATAATCATCAATAGAAACTCCATTCGGTCGCCTCCATTTTAAACTATTGTTTGTTATTTTTACCCTCTTCATGTGTTTCGTTTAATTGGCTAATCGCCGCTCGCATGTCTGTATCTGATTCAATGTTTTTAAGATTGTAATAATCCATCACACCAATTTTACCTGACCGAAGCGCTTCCGCCATCGCAAGTGGTACCTGTGCTTCTGACTCAACAACCTTCGCACGCATCTCTTCAACTTTGGCACGCATTTCTTGCTCAGAAGCTACGGCCATCGCACGACGTTCTTCGGCTTTCGCCTGAGCGATGTTTTTATCGGCTTCGGCTTGTTCTGTTTGTAACTCTGCCCCAATGTTCGTACCGATGTCGACATCTGCAATATCAATTGAGAGAATTTCAAAGGCAGTCCCCGCATCAAGTCCTTTAGATAAGACTGTTTTTGAAATCAAATCGGGGTTTTCAAGCACTTTATTATGTTCAACTGATGAACCGATTGTCGAAACAATCCCTTCACCAACACGGGCGATAATTGTTTCTTCACCCGCACCACCAACCAAACGTTCGATGTTAGCACGCACTGTAATCCGTGCTTTTGCTTTTACTTCAATCCCGTTCATTGCCACACCTGAAATAAATGGTGTTTCAATCACTTTCGGGTTAACTGACATTTGAACCGCTTGTAACACGTCACGACCTGCAAGATCGATTGCTGCCGAACGTTCAAACGTCAATTCAATGTTGGCACGATGTGCAGCAATTAATGCATTGACGACACGGTCGACATTACCACCTGCTAAATAGTGACTTTCAAGCTGGTTAATCGTTGTGTTTAAGCCCGCTTTTTGTGCTTTAATGAGCGGGTTGACGATGCCCCCAGGGCTTACGCGTCTTAAGCGCATCCCGATTAACGTTGTAATACTTACTCTGACACCAGCTGCTAATGCACTGATCCATAATCCTACAGGAACAATTGTGAAAATAATCATCAATAAAATAATAACGATAACTGCCATCACAATCACACCCATGTTTTGCCCAATTAATGCTTCCATCTGTCTAACCTCCTATTGTTGTTTAAAAGCCTTTATTCACGTCTTATTTTGCTGTTTGCTCGCGAACAACGACTCTCATACCCTCTACTTTGATAACTGTTACTGGCACTTCGCTTTCAATGAAATCGCCTTCTGACACTACATCGATTAAACGACCATTTAACACCATTGATCCGGCTGGGCGCAAGGCTGTTTTTGTCAGACCAGATTGGCCGACTAATTCAGGACGATTTTCAGTTGAAACGTAACCTTCTTCTGTTTTTGTCGCATCACGCAACACGAGTTTTCGAAAAATATTCATCCGTTTTCCCAACACCTTTATCATTATTAATATTGTGACCCACATCACGAGCATTGCACAAGCAAGCGCAATCATTATGGTGACCCAATCTTCAAAGCCGGCTAAGAAAATACTAACGACGATGCCGATAACGCCTAATGCCCCGACAATTCCTCCCGGTACAAATAATTCTAACAGAACGAGTGCAAAACTAATAATGAAAACCATTACTAAAAGCCAACTTGCAAGTCCGATCATAATATGACTGAAGAAATAAATGAATATTAACAACAGTCCGATGATGCCAAAAATGCTAAAGCCTTTAGTAAAAAGTTCGATTGCAAAGCAAGCGCCTGCTAGCACGAGCAGGGTCGCAATCACAACTGGTTGCGTTAGAAAAGACGCCAGATGGTCAATCCTTGATGACGAGACCTGTGTCGCTGCCAAAACATGTTGTGCGGGTAAAATCGCAAAGACAGTAACAATGGCAAGCCAGCTTGCCAAAGCTGATTTTTTCATTTGCTTCACCTCATTTATTTGATATTTTTAAAAAAAGCCGGGAAAACATGAGTTCTCCCGGCTTTACAATTTTTAATTACATCAGATTAAGATAATTTTTGTTTTAAAAGTTTGCTAATTAATGAACCATCCGCTTTACCTTTAACTTTTGGTAAAATAACTTTCATTACCTTTCCAAAATCAGCTTTAGATGATGCTCCCGTTTCAGCAATCACTTCATCAACAATCACTAACACTTCTTCTTCAGTAAGTTGTGTTGGTAAATAGTGTTCGATGACTTGTAATTCCGCCTCAAGGCTTGCTACAAGGTCCTCACGCTCTGCACTCTTAAATTCAACCATCGATTCTTTACGCTGTTTGAATTCACGAGATAAGACCGTTAGTTCTTCTTCTGAATCCAATTCGTCGCCTTTTTTAATAGACTCATTTTGGATTGCAGCTTTAACCATTCGAATGACAGATAAACGTGCTTTATCTTTCGCACGCATTGCATCCTTCATATCTTGATTTAATTGTCCCAAAAGACTCATGAATTTTCATCCTCACTAATTAGAACTTACGTTTACGTGCTGCTTCTGATTTTTTCTTACGTTTTACGCTTGGTTTTTCATAAAATTCGCGCTTTCTGAATTCTTGCATAGTACCTGTTTTCGATACCGAACGTTTAAAGCGACGAAGAGCATCTTCAAGCGATTCGTTTTTGCGAACAACTGTTTTTGACATCTCTTAACCCTCCCTCCGCACACTGGAGTTACTCAGTAAATAACGTGAATCAATATTTACCTGCTAAGTATTCCTTAAAAATACCTAGATGATTGCCTAAACAACAATCACTCTATGCAATTATATAATAGTAAGAATTAAACGTCAACGTTTTATCGTTTATAATTCAAATTCATATGAAATTGCTGCCATTGCATAGAGTGGTGCTGTCTCCGTCCGCAGAATACGCGGACCGAAAGAGCCTGTTATAGCGCCGTTTTGACAGAACAAATCAACTTCAGAACGAGAGAGACCACCTTCTGGTCCAAAAATAATTAATAAGCGTGAGCCAACAGGGATTTTTCTTAAAAGCGCTTTATACGCTTGGTTTTCATTTATTTTAGCCTCTTCTTCGTCTGCAACAAACAGGTGGGTATATTGAGTGGCTGCTGCCGCTAACTGTTTCGTCGTTAGCAATGCTTTGATTTCAGGCACCTGAATCCGATGTGATTGTTCGGCAGCTTCTTGGGCGATTTTTTGCAGGCGTTGTCTTTTTTTACCTTGCTTTTTATCATCCCATTTCACAATAGAGCGTTCTGCCACATAGGGTTGAATCGCAAACGCACCTAATTCAGTACTTTTTTGCACGATGAGCTCGAGTTTATCTCCTTTAGGCAGGCCACAGGCAAGGGTCACCTCTATTGGTAACTCGACTGTTTTTTCAAGCTTTGTTTTTAACTGTAGGTGTGCTTCTGCTTTCGTGATCGTAACCAAAGTGGCAATGAAACTGTTGCGGTCGTTAAAGACTACAATGCATTCGTCTCCGACTTCATGACGCATCACGTTAATCAGGTGATGGTAATGTGGTGCACCGATAGCGATGGTTGGTTCGTTCGGTGTTGATGTTTCAATAAAGTAACGTTGCATCTTAGCCCTCTTTTCGAGCAATCAAGGCAAACCAATCGTCCTTGTTGTCACGCTCAATCATTGTTAAACCAGCAGCTTCAATCGCCGCGGCCACTTCTTCAACCTTCGTCTCAATAATACCAGAGGCAATAAACAAGCCTCCTGGTTTTAAGACGCGGTATACGTCGTCGGGGAACAGTAAAATAATATCGGCTAAAATATTTGCAACCACCACATCAACCGTGCGGTCAACACCTTCTAATAGATTACCGGTTGTGACTTCAACCACGTCACCAACCTTATTCACGTCGATGTTTTCTTGTGCCGCACGAACAGCGACATCATCTAAATCTAACGCTAAAACTGAGTTAGCACCTAACTTGGCCGCTAAAATACTCAAGACGCCTGAACCGGTACCAACATCAATGACATCATCGCCCGCCACAACGTATTTTTCAACGGCTTCGAGGCACAGACGGGTCGTTTGATGCGTCCCTGTTCCAAAGGCCATCCCAGGATCTAATTCGATGATATGTTCCTCAGGTGAATGCGGTGTATACTCTTCCCAAGTTGGGACAATCGTTAATTTATCAGTGATTTGGACCGGATGATAAAACTCTTTCCAAGCAGTCGCCCATTTTTCTTCTTTCACTTCAGTTAAGGTCCAATCAATCGGTCCGAGGTCGATGTCATATTGAACAAGTCCTTTAATCAAAGCATGAACAGCCTCAAAATCAATCGTCACATCTTCGTTATCTTCATAATACGCTTTTACAATCACACCCTCTGTTGGGTAATCTGCTGAATCGAGCGCGTACATCTCGCCAAATTGGTCGGGATGTTCACGTGTTAAGTCCGCACTATCTTCAATTGCGACACCATTGGCGCCATTTTCCATAAATACATTTGAAATTGCATCCATTGCGGCATGCGTCGTTGTGACACTCACTTCGATAAAATCCATTTTTGCATCTCCTTTATTTTAGCTCTCTGTTTGATTGTACCTTATCTATGATTGGCTTGAAAGTAAATCTCTTCAAAAAACAGCTTGATTCATCACGCTAAACTTCATACTGTAAAAGTTGATGCAAAAATCGCCCTACGCTCAGTCACACGCTTATAGCCTCCTCAATCGTCTGATTATTATGATTTTTGAAACTCGATCGTTTCTTTTTTTTAAAAATAACTTATTCTTAATATATGTATAAATAAAGGAGGAGTAATAATGAAAAAAATAAAACGTTCAATTGTGCTAGCACTAGTAATAATAGCTGCTTTCTTTCAAAACCCAGTTGTTTTCGCTAAAAACATCACAAGTAGCATTGTAACTGATGTTAATTTCAAAGCAGATACAACTGCAAATGGCGGACAAATTATCACTGAAATTGACAGTAGTAAAAAATTCATTCTTTCTTATGAGTTTTCAATTCCTAAGGAATTAATTGTTCTCGGTGGAGACAGAGCTAGCTTTTCGGTTCCACCTGAAATAAGATATAATAATATCGACATGACAGACGTTCCCTTAAAGACTAGTGACGGCCTCATTTTCGGAACCGCTTCGATAAAAAATGGACAGGTAGAAATAACGTTTAACACCAACGTTGAACAAGGTATTAGTATGGCCTATTTCGATATTTGGGCAAACTTTAACGCTAATAATATTACCATTGACGAAATGAATGTTATCCCTTTTGAAACAATTAATGGCACAGTCGAGAAAGAAATACTAATCACTCAGTCAAACACTGGTTCTGGCTCAGGTGCTTGGATTACAAAAAATGGAAAGTACGAAGGAAAACAAGACCCAAAAGATACCTTAACGTGACAAATTTACATCAATACCTTCCAAGATAAAAAAAAGTTTTCAAGATGGCTATTTCATCGACACCTTAGGTGACGGTTTGACATTTATCGGCTCTAAACAAAGCAATTCAGTAAGAGTTGTCTATGGCTCTAGCACTGCGACAGCCTCAATCGATGAACAGGTTGAAGTTGAATGGATCGATAGTAAAACTTTTAAAATCCCCTTACGCGATACAAATGAACGGATTTTCATCACATATAAGACGAAAACTGATTTTTCTAAATCACAATACACAAACACCGCTGAAGTAACCGCCAAAATTGATGGTGCTTCCACTCTAGAAAACCACCATATAATAGGTTATTCAGAAAAATATGGTGGTGAAGGTGGCGGTAATATCGATTCAAGCTCAAACGACTCGAGTTCAAGCAATTCCAGTTCAACCGATTCCAGTTCAATCGACTCGAGTTCAACTGATTCCAGTTCAACTGATTTCAGTTCAAGCGATTCGAGTTCAAACGACTCAAACTCAGATGCAATTGAAATAGGTTCAAACATCTCACAAGAAAAGATAACACATACCACTAAGACTCACTCAAAGCAATCACTTTCCAACCTAATAATTACGCCTGATTCTTCAGAAAACCAACTAAAAACAACAATATCTCAACATAATTTGCCCAAAACAGGTGAAAATCAACAACTCCCTTGGTATTTATGGGTTGGTTTAACTTTTCTATTAATTGCTGTTAGACAAATAAAAAAAATAACGATCACTTAAATTATTTCTTTAACGAATCAAAAAAGCTAACTCTCTATCGGTAAGTTACCGATAGAGAGTTAGCTTTTATTTATTCTATCAGCAATTATTCTCCTTTAAATGCTTTTCGCATCTTATCAAAGAAACCATCGTTGCTGTTATCACCTTCTGTTGCTTTCGCGTAATCTTTCACAGCCTTACGTTGGGCATCGTTCATTTTTTGCGGTACGACTACACGCACTTGAATGTGTTGATCGCCGTGTCCGGTACGTTGGAGGCGCGGTGCCCCTTTGCCTCGGAGACGGAAGTTAGTGCCATTTTGTGTCCCAGCAGGTACTTTTAAGCGCACTTTACCATGTAAGGTTGGCACTTCAATTTCAGCACCGAGCGCGGCTTGCGCAAATGTAATCGGTACTTCAGCGTAAATATCATCGCCATGACGTTCAAAGAACTCATCGGGAATAATATCAAACACGACATATAAGTCACCATTTGGTCCGCCATTGTAACCAGCAGCCCCTTGGTTTGAAACGCGCATTTGTTGCCCGTCATCGACACCAGCAGGTACTTTTAGTTTTAATTTTTTCACTTTTGTCACACGTTCATTCGTTTTTTCGTCAATTTCTTCACGACGGAAACTAATTTCAATTTCTTTACCGAAAATTGCTTCACGGAATTTCAAACGCATCGTGTATTGCATGTCCTGTCCTGCGCGCGGTGCATTCGGGTCACGACGTCGGCCACCACCAAAGAAACTTTCAAAAATGTCTTCAAAGCCACCGCCGCCAAAGCCGCCACCACTAAAGCCACCACCGAAACCACCGCCACCAAAGCCAGCGTTCGGGTCAGCGTGCCCAAAACGGTCAAAATGAGCTTTTTTATCCTCATCACCTAAAATATCGTAAGCATCTGATATTTCTTGGTATTTTGCTTTGGCACTCTCTTCTTTGTTAATATCTGGATGATATTGTTTTGAAAGTTTACGGTATGCCTTTTTAATCTCTTGTGCCGTTGCAGACTTACTAACGCCTAAAACGTCATATGGATCTTTATTTGCCATTTTAATGTCACTCCCTGTTTAACTCGTATTGGTTTACTTTATCATTTACTGCCCAAATAGGCTAGTTACAAATAAAAGGCCATCGTCACAAACTGCGGACATGGCCTTTTATTCTGACGATTAGATTACTTATTTTTTATCTTCGTCAACTTCTTCGAATTCAGCTTCAACAACGTTATCGTCAGCTTGGTCGCCAGCTTCACCTTGTTCAGCTTGTTGTGCTTTAGCCGCTTCTTCGTATAATTTAACTGATAACGCTTGAACGATTTCATTTAAAGCATCTTTTTTAGTTGTGATGTCTTCAATGTCTTCGCCTTCTAAGGCAGTTTTCAATTCATCACGTGCCTCTTCAGCTTTTTTAACTTCATCAGCTTCGATTTTACCTTCTAAGTCTTTCAATGTTTTATCAACAGAGAAGATTAATTGATCGGCTTCGTTACGCGTATCAACTGCTGCTTTGTTTTTAGCATCTTCTTCAGCATTTGCTTCAGCATCTTTAACCATACGTTCAATTTCTTCATCAGTTAAACCTGAAGATGATTTGATGACAATGTTTTGTTCTTTACCAGTACCTAAGTCTTTCGCTTTAACAGTTACGATACCATTTTTATCAATATCGAATGATACTTCGATTTGAGGCACGCCACGTTGAGCAGCTGGGATGTCAGATAATTGGAAACGACCTAATGTTTTGTTGTCTTTCGCCATTGGACGTTCACCTTGTAACACATGGATATCGACAGCTGGTTGGTTATCAACCGCAGTTGAGAATACTTGTGATTTAGATGTTGGGATTGTTGTGTTACGTTCGATTAAGACTGTTGAAACGCCACCCATTGTTTCGATACCTAATGAAAGTGGAGTAACATCAAGTAAAACAACGTCTTTCACGTCACCGGTAATCACACCACCTTGGATTGCTGCACCCATTGCAACAACTTCATCTGGGTTAACACCTTTATGTGGTTCTTTACCTAATTCTTTTTTAACAGCTTCTTGTACGGCAGGAATACGAGTTGAACCACCTACTAAAATAACTTGGTCGATTTCGCTTGCTGATAATTTGGCATCTTTCATTGCTTGACGAACAGGAACAACCGTACGTTCAACTAATGAAGCTGTAATATCATCAAATTTAGCACGTGATAATGTCACTTCTAAGTGCATTGGACCATTGTCACCTGCTGTGATGAATGGTAATGATACTTGTACTGAAGAAACGCCTGATAAGTCTTTTTTTCGCTTTTTCAGCAGCATCTTTCAAACGTTGTGTTGCCATTTTATCTTTCGATAAATCAATGCCGTTGTCTTTTTTAAACTCAGCTACTAAGTAATCGATAATCGCTTGGTCAAAGTCATCGCCACCAAGTGAGTTATCACCTGCTGTTGCTAATACTTCAAAGACACCATCGCCTAATTCAAGGATTGAAACGTCAAATGTACCACCACCAAGGTCAAATACTAAGACAGTTTGGTCTTCATCTGTTTTTTCAATACCGTAAGCTAAAGCTGCAGCTGTTGGTTCGTTAACAATACGCTCGACTTCTAAACCAGCAATTTTACCAGCGTCTTTCGTTGCTTGACGTTGTGCATCGTTGAAGTAAGCTGGCACTGTAATAACCGCTTTATCAACTGTTTCACCTAAGTAATCTTCAGCATAACCTTTTAAGTATTGTAAGATGATTGCTGAAATTTCTTGTGGCGAGTAATCTTTACCTTCGATTGTTGTAACGTGGTCAGTACCCATATAACGTTTAATTGAAGCAATTGTGTTTGGGTTTGTAATCATTTGACGTTTTGCTACTTCACCTACTTGACGTTCACCGTCTTTGAATGCGACAACAGATGGTGTTGTGCGGCCACCTTCTGGGTTTGGAATGATTTTAGCTTCGCCACCTTCAAGAACTGAGACAGCAGAGTTTGTTGTACCTAAGTCAATACCGATAATTTTGCTCATAATAAATTTCCTCCTAGAAAATGTTTTTTTGATGTTGCGTTGTTATCTGCACGTGTTTATTGGTTAACTTTAACCATGGCAGGTCGGATAACACGCTCTTTTAAGCGGTATCCTTTTTGTAATTCGGCAGTAACGACATTGCTTTCAAAGGCGTCGTCGCTATCTTGCATAACAGCTTGATGAATGTTTGGATCAAACGCTTCACCAACAGTTGCGATGACTTCTAAGCCTTCCGCTTCTAATGCTGTTATTAATTGGCGTTGGACAATTTCAATTCCTTCAAGGAATGATTTCGTATCTTCCCCCGCCAAGTCTGTCGCCATTGCCCGTTCAAAGTTATCTAAGACTGGCAATAATTTTTCAATCACCGCTTGCGAACGAAACTTCGCAGCGCTTTGTGCTTCGATTTTTTGACGACGTCGACTGTTATCAAAGTCAGCTTGTAAACGTAAGTAACGTGTTTCAAGCGCGTCATATTTGGCTGTTAGTTGGTCAAGTTCAGATACTTCAACCACTTCTTCTTCGGTTGTTTCAACTGCCTCTTCAACCGTTTCATTTGTTTCAGTTACTTCTTCAACCTTATCTGACTTCACTTCTTCGCTCACATTATTCCCTCACTTTATCAGTTTATATTTCCCTCATCATAACGTGTTGTTAAAAAGCGGGATAAATCTTTACTCACCTCATCAATCACTTGAATCGAATGATCGTACGACATACGTGTTGGTCCTAGCAAGGCAATCACACCTGCCTTTTGGTTATCAACCTTGTATGTGCTTGTTATCAAGCTGAAATCTTTAAACAAGTCGTTAGAAATCTCTTCACCGATCATCACGTTGATACCTTCAGGCACATCGTTGACGAGTTCAAAAACATCATCGCGTTGCTCGAGTAATTTAATCACATCGCGAATTTGGGCGGTTTGACTAAATTCAGGTTGATTTAAAATATGCGATTGTCCCGAAAAGACAATTTTTTCTTGAGGTGTTTGATGAAACACGTTTTGCAATAATTGTTGAATCGCATCAAATTCGTTCGTTTGTTGTTTTAATAACTGATTGACTTCTCGCGGTAGTCTCATTTTTATATCTGATAATGGTAGGTTCACCAGTTTATCATTTAAAATATTCACGACCCGTTCAATATCAGTCGGTGAAACGGCTGCTTCAAGCGTAAATCGATGATTCTCTACATGACCACTTGTTGTAACTAAAATCGCAACAACCTGTCGTTCACCAATTGGAATCAACTGAAAACTCGCCAGGCGATTCAATTGTAAATTAGGACCAAGTACAATCGCCGTGTAGTTCGTTAAATCAGCTAAAATCGTTGCTGATTTACGAATCAGCTCTTCCATTTCAACATAATCATGAGTGAAAAGTTGCTGAATGACTTGCATATCAGTCGGGTGAATGGCCATCTTACCAACAAGAAAGTCCACGTAGTAGCGATACCCTTGTTCAGATGGGACGCGTCCTGATGACGAATGTGTCTTTTCGATAAAACCTTGTTGTTCTAAAATACCCATTTCGTTACGAATCGTCGCTGAACTAAATGGCAATTGACCTTCTTTCACTAATGAGCTTGAGCCAATCGGTTTTGCCGTTCCAATGTAGTTGCGGACAATGGTTTTCAGTATCAGTAGCTGTCTTTCTGATAACATTTAGCATCACTCCTTTTAGCACTCTGATCGTTCAAGTGCTAACTACATTCTTAATTTAACAAATAAGTCAGAACATGTCAATAACTTACACTCGAAAAATGACCTTTTTTGACCAATATTTTTTCAGTCCTCAAAAACCGCCTCTCAACTGTTTGAAAAGCGGTCATTTTATTCGGGCAGTTTGTATAGCTAACAGCTGTACTTGCAAGTTTGTTAATTCATATCATCTAAAAAGGCCACCATTTTTTGCATTATATATATGACGATAATCGTTGTGAAATAACTAGCGATGATTAGTTCGCCTATGATAATGAAACGTTTAGGCAGCTTGAACAATAGCAGTAGTGCTAATAGTAGACTTAATAGCAGCGTTATAAAAAAATGTGGCCACACCTTAAGCGCGGTCGGACGTTCCGACGTTGTTTGTTTTTTCACCATCGGTGCTCCTCCTCATTAACACGTTTTGTTTTGCTAGCCTCTCTTTTTAACTTAGCTATTTGACGACCGTGCTGTCAAATGAGTAGGCAGCGAAAAAGACACTTAGAGGGCGCACAACATCTGTGTTTGTGCACGTAACTAAGTGTCTTTTTGCTGGTTGTTACTCTCGTTCAAATAAAAAATCACGAAAGACGACATTTCCTAAAAAGCGACCTTGTCGGGTTAGTTTAACAAAACCATCTTCGTGTGCCATTAAACCTTTCGCCACAAAACGCGCAATCGGTTCGTGGTAAATATCAAACATATTTTGACCAAACTTCTCTTTAAAATGCGACACCGATACACCTTGCACCCGACGCAGACCGAGAAACATTTCTTCCTCAATATGTTCTTGTAAGGCTAGTTCCTTTGTTTGAAAAGTTGGTAATTGACCATTTTCAAGTGGTGTCATGTATTTTTTTAGCGGACCGGCATTCGCATAACGAACATCCCCTAAAAAGCCATGAGCACCCGCACCAAAGCCATAATACTGTTCATTGGCCCAGTACGTAATGTTATGACGACTTTCATAACCTGGCTTACAAAAGTTACTAATCTCATATTGGTTGCGGCCATGGGCAGCCATTGTGTCCATTAAATAACCGTACATATTGGCTTCGGCATCCTGCCCTGGCAAGATGAGCTTGCCTTTTTGCATGAGGTTATAAAAAATCGTTTTCGGTTCGACGATTAGTGAATAGGCCGAGTAATGCGGGAGATCAAGCGCTAACGCTTTTGTGAGCGTGTCTTTGAAATCCGCCTCGGTTTGACCCGGCAAACTAAAAATCAAGTCGATAGAAATATTTTCGAAACCGACAGCATGAGCGTTATCAACTGATTGATACACATCAGCCACCGTATGAATCCGTCCGATTTTTTTCAACAAATCTTGATTAAAGCTTTGTACCCCCATACTAAGGCGGTTGACACCGTGTTGATGCATCACCGCTAATTTTTCAATCGATAAATCACCGGGATTTGCTTCAAATGAAAATTCACCCGTTGCTTCATCATAAGGCAGTAGCTCACGGATACCACGACATAACTTATCGAGTTGGTTTGGCGTCAACGTTGTCGGTGTTCCACCGCCAACAAAAATTGTTTCAACATGATCGACTGGTGTTTGCTCAAGTCGCATTTTCATTTCTAACAACAACGTATCAATGTAACGATCAACGGGTTGCCCTTCTAAAAAAAACTTTGTTAAAGTCACAGTAATAACAAATGTGCTCACAAAATGGGATGTGTATATAAACGGCTGTCATAATTGGCCTTCCTTTCTTACTTAACGCTTTTCATTTTACGTGAAGCGGAGGCTTAATTCAAGTCGGTCGTTTAAAACAATCAGTTAGACTACGTTTTTATCCATGCAACGACGTTAGACTTTGCTTCTTCTTCATTGACCTTAATTTATTTTAAAAATCTATTTTTAATCCGTTGTTCTAGTTTAGTCATTTTGAGTTCGACACTTTCTTTCAATTGTTTGTTCGATTTTTATTACCCGCATATTTCGCCGTTTTTATTTCTTCAAAAGGTAGCATTTTCTTCATGTTTTTTTCACATTCACTTGTTATATTTAATGAGTAAACCAAATGAAGTGGCAGTTTTTGCTCCTATCATTATTATTGTTCTTTTTTTTTCTTTTACTAAGTGCTGAGCCTTGTCACTCAGTCGCTTAACAGTTTCTCCCTTTTTCACCAGTCGCTGTCAACGACTGGTTTTTTTATTCCTTTCAATTTTCAGCACAAAAAAAGCAGGTACTTCACCCGCTAACGGAATGAAATACCTGCTTCAGTTGTAGAAAAATGCTTATTTGTCCATCCATTCAGTATGGAAAGTACCTTCTTTATCTGTACGTTCGTAAGTGTGAGCACCGAAGTAATCACGTTGCGCTTGGATAAGGTTCGCTGGTAATGTTTCTGTACGGTAACTATCGTAGTAAGAAACAGCAGCCGAGAATGTTGGTACCGGAATACCCGCTTTAACAGCTGTTGCCACAACATCACGCAATGCTTCTTGGTAGTTGTCAGCAATATCTTTAAAGTAAGGATCTAAGAACAAGTTTTTAAGTTCTGGTGCTTTATTAAAGGCATCCGTAATTTTTTGTAAGAAGCGAGCACGGATGATGCAACCTGCACGGAAGATTTTAGCAATCTCACCGAAGTTTAAGTCCCAGTTGTTTTCATCTGATGCCATTCGCATTTGAGCAAAACCTTGTGCATATGACGCAATTTTACTTAAGTACAATGCACGACGAACCGCTTCAATGACAGCTTCTTTATCGCCTGTAAACGGTACTTTAGCAGGACCAGTTAAGACTTTACTTGCTGCCACACGTTCTTCTTTTAAAGCCGAAATGTAACGAGCAAAGACAGATTCAGTAATAAGTGGTAATGGTGTCCCTAAATCTAATGCGCTTTGGCTTGTCCATTTACCAGTCCCTTTGTTACCTGCACGGTCTAATATAACATCAACCAATGGTAAGCCTGTTTCTTCGTCTTTTTTCTTCAAGATATCTTTTGTGATATCGATTAAATAACTGTCTAATTCGCCAGTGTTCCAATCTTCAAACACGTCAGCTAATTCGTCATGTGATAAACCAACATGATGTTTGAGTAATGCATACGCTTCAGCAATTAATTGCATATCACCATATTCGATACCGTTATGTACCATTTTGACATAATGACCCGCACCATCCGCACCAATATAAGCCACACATGGTTCGCCATCTTCAGCACGAGCAGCAATTTCTTTAAGGATTGGAGCAACTAATTCATACGCTTCTTTTTGTCCCCCAGGCATGATTGCAGGCCCTTTAAGCGCGCCTTCTTCACCACCAGAAACGCCAGTACCAATAAAGTTGAATCCTTCAGCGCTTAATTCAGCGTTACGACGGATTGTATCTTCGTAAAATGTGTTACCACCATCGATTAAAATATCACCTTTAGCTAAGAAAGGTTTAAGTGAATCAATTGTTTTATCTGTTGCAACGCCGGCTTTAACCATTAACAAAATACGACGTGGTGATTCAAGTGAGTTAACAAATTCTTCGACTGTGTAATAAGGTACTAAGTTTTTGTCAGAATGATCTTTCATAACATCTTCTGTTTTTGAAGCTGAACGGTTGAAAATAGAAACCGAATGACCTCGACTTTCAATGTTTAACGCAAGGTTTTTGCCCATTACGCCCATTCCAATAACACCAATTTGTTGTTTGCTCATATTTTACGCGTCCTTCCAATTCATGAATTTTATGGATACTTTTGCTAACGTGATGCTATGTTAACATTGGCTCTACCGTATCATCATATCAAAAGATGAGCCTTTCTTCAATCATCTGCTATGCGATACTTCACTTTATTTTTATAAATAGTAAGCGTTTTACTAAATGCAGTTGTTCCATCCCGTTCTTTAACTGTCATGGCTCTAAGACATTATCGTCATGATGATTAAAATATATAGTAATTGTTATGCAAGAACACTCGGTCCTACAACAATTAATCCCAACACTTTGTTGTATCAACCATCGCTTATAGCTTGTAATTTAATACGTTTCAGCTACAATTAAGATAGGTTCATGTCATCTCATTGTACGTATCGAATAATTAGCTAAAGGAGTTTTTATGTTGGGTTCTAATAAAATGGTCAAAATTGTCGTTTATGTCTTAATTATCGTACTCGTCTTATCGTCACTCTTGAGCAGTGCTTTATTCTTCTTCTAAATAACGAACAAAAAAGGTGCTATAATTTATGGTGTTGGTGAATTTTCACTGATGCCTATTTTTTCGCAAAAAAATAGCTGCATTTTCAAAATCCCTATAATATTAAGTCATCACAACAAATTTATAAGCGGGATTCGACAATGTCAGCTATCACTTGTAATAATATCGCAAATCCCTCTGGAATTACAGATGAAACTATTTCTTTTCCAAAAACATGGTGTTTAACTCAGTTAATTAAAGGTGTTTTAA